>JABSRT010000035.1 GCA_013214945.1 Gammaproteobacteria bacterium | reverse complement strand
TAACGAGGTTCTACAGAACATAAAAAAAGCGATCTCGATGAATGTTATTGGGTGATCTTCTTCATGTTATTACGCAACTCATCTTCATATTCCTTAAATTAAGCCTTAAACAGTTTTTAGCCACTGAACATCAGTGCCTTTAACTTCGGTTGATAATTTCTCAAAACGTTTTCCCGCGGTGTTTAACACGCCAACAGAAATGCTTTTCACTTGCTGTAATCGCTTGTTGTTTTCAATAATGATGCGCGGCTTGCGACCCTCCAATTCCACGCTATTAATGGTTAAGCCCTGTTTATCTAAGGCGGTTGCACAATGCAGCGCTTTAGATAGGTTATTAATGAGATGCTCATTCGCTTTGTTTCTAGCCATGGCTATTTAATCTCCGCGATGATTTCACTGCTGACTTTGCTTTCGCCAAGTTCAGCGGCAAGGTTCATCGCTATAACCAACCAATTATTGACGATTAGCGGATAGCTCATGTCCTGATGTTCATTGGCTTTAGATGCCATGCCATAGCTGATTTTGGCTTGCATCCGTTGCTGAAGAGCTGCTATTGCTGCAGGCTCAATAACGTTGAGGTAGTTAACGTTGCAGCGTTGGAACTTATGAGCGATATACTCGGTAATGCTGTTGCCCAGTGGGTACACTTTCATGACGTTACAACGGCGTGAGAACTCACGAACTTCGTAGTTTGATGGTGCCAGCTTTATCTCTAGCTCCGGTTGGCCAATCAGGATGATGCTGATTAAGCGGTTAAAGCCATCGCTGAGCTCCCAAATTCGCTTTAAGTACTTAACAACGTCGTTGGTCAAATCGTGCGCTTCCTCAATGATTAGCACATGACGATTACCAGCTTTTACACTGCGACGAAGCACACCTTCAACCTTACGAGCGCGGCGCTCTAAGCTTGATGGCATGTTGGCTATCTGTAACTCTTCGGCCAGAGCATCAAAAATCATTTCAGTGGTTAGGCGTTTCTTGTTGATAACCATCGGCTCACACACCTGAATTTCAGGATGGTTGCGGCGAATGTATTCAAGGTAACCTTTGCGAACTTCGGTTTTTCCTGCACCACATTCACCAGTTATCGCTAAAATACTACCGCCCAAGCTGGCTTGCACCATAGCTTCTCGTAATAGCACCTGCGGTGCGCTCATGAATAAATCGGCTTCAGCACGAATTTCATTTTCAAAGGGATGACGCGTTAAATTAAAGTGACGCATCGTTTTTTGGTTCAACATCTGTGGCTCCGGTTGTTCAAAAATAATAATTGGCTTAGTCGTTACAACTTGCGGCTGAGATGTTTTCCCTGCTTGTTTATTGACTGGCGCAGAACGTTCAAGCCACATCTTTTTAATCTCATTTGGCTTTGCAAACTGTGCAGCCCACTGATTAGTACGTTCAACAATCAGCTCAGGTGCTACAGACTTTGGCCAGATGCCATGACGCAATATTTGGCTAATTGCAGTGGCGGATAAGGCAGTGCCTTGTTCTTTTAGCGCGTTTTGCATCATGGTTTGTGTCACTTGGTATTTATCTAATACTTCGATAACCCCAAATACCGCTTGTTTAATTCTCATTTCATTGGTACCTCCTTTAATTATTTGGTCACATATCTTTTTCATTTGTGGTGAGTCATCACCAATCACCGCCATAAGTGATTTTTTAAGTAGTGTTGGTGTTGCTTTGGTTGGGCATTTGTTTTGTTCAGCAAGACCTTTTAAAGACCATTTACCAACGCTCATACCATCATTGTTCATTTGGCGTAGCAGCTGCATTCGAGTGACATCGTGGTGTACAAGTACCTCATCTATCGTTTTAAAATCCATCATCATTTCCTTATTTCACAAGTTGTAACTGGGGCAATGTTCCCTGTAATAACTGCTCAACTAAATTAGGGACATCTTCGTCAAAAGCGTTGGTGTGCTGCGACAACATCTCGCTTTCATGGGGTTCCAGGCCGCGTCCTAATGCATTAACGACTAAACGTTTTAGTGCAATACGACCAAGCGGTTTACGTTCTTCTGGTTGGAATTGACCAGTCAGGTCAATGCTAACGCCTGTTTTTCGCATGAATGTCGGTTGCTTGATGTCTTTAAGGTGGCTGTGGGCGTTGAGTTCGCCATTGAATGGCGTCACTTGTTTAGCCTTAGCTTTCTTGATTTCTTCCAGGGTCATATCTGGATAAGCAACTAAGTCAGCGGCTTTGTTGCGTGTTTCAACAACCGTGTCAGGCATTGATTGAATGTCTTCGCCCCATACAGGCGCATCAACCGCAAAGCCAGCATCGTTATAGTCACGCGGCTCAAGGACGTGTTGCATCTCTTGTCCAAGGTGGTCAACAATCGTTACCATTACTTGGCAATTGCCGTAATACAGTGGCGATACCATCACTTTGTCACCGACTGATACTCCAGCACATTCACGCAAGGTATATTGGGAACTAGACCTAGCTGCAGGATGTTTGAACGATACTTCCAAATGGCCGTCGATTTGACATGACTTAGGTTTTGATGTCAGCAAGTAACGGCACACCTCCATCGGTGGCAGCTCACGCAGCTTGTGTGGCATGCGCAGAATGGTTTGCCATAAGTCATAGCGTGCAATTGGTTTAGGCATGCCAAGGCGATTAAGGCGTGTATCTTGCCTAGGGATTAAGTTCGCGTTCCATGCGTTATACCATGCCTCAACAGCGGCATTTAGTTCGTCAACACTGTTTACTGGCTCAAACTTCAAGCGGCTTTCAAAGTGACACTCCACAATGTTGTTGCTGCTTTCTACCTGACCTTTAGCCCGTGGGTTTTTGGCCATGTGAGCAATGGCCTCAACTTGCAAGGCAGCCAGTGCATTCTTAATCGCACTACTGGTATTAGCAGAGCCTTTATCCCACACCATGATGTCAGGCACACCACGGAATGGGCGACTATCAAGGTTTTTCCAGCAATACAGCAAGAAGTCCCATAGGTTGGCACTGGTTTCACCGGCGCTTTGGTAATAGCGCACCATAATGCTGCCGCTGTAATGGTCGGTTAACACATAACGCCAGCATTTAAGGTTTTTAATCTTCTCCAGGTTCTCTGGCTTGTTGGCATACATCTCCGACTCATCAATAAATTTTTGTACCACTTGGTCACCGTTCGGTGCGTAATAAAGCAAACAATAAGACGGATCCACTTGATGAACATGGTTCGGATGTAACGAACGCAGGCGTTGATGCGGGCTTGCTGTGCCTTGGTGCACGCTGGTTGTCTTGCGCTCTCTACGTAGTTGGTTTAAACGAGAGTTAGACACGCTTATTTCTCGACCATTAGTCGCCAGCACTGATGCTGCAACGGTGGTAGGCATTGTCTGCTTGCCCGTCGCACGGAACGTCTGACGTGTCATTGCTTCCAGCTCACAAAGTACTTTTTCAGAAACAGCGCTAGTACCAGCATCTTTACGTTTCTTGCGGCCACTTTTCCAACCCACTTTTTTTAGGTTGCGATAAACCGTATGTGAAGACACTCCGTGCAGATTTTCAAACGTTTGGCGTATCTTTCCTTGCTCTTTTGCTAAGGCAGCATTTAGGTCACAGGCCAATTGGCGATAAGCATCCTCGGTATGAAATTCGCGCCACGATGACGCAGTAATATTTCTTTCAACGTCAGTTTTACTAACATGATGTTTCTTCATAAAAACAGAGATGAATTCAGAGTGATATTCTTCTTTATATTCTTTCAACTGCACAGCCAGCTCTCGATAAGCAGCTACCATAGCAATATCTGAATCTGACGAAATGTTCATAATTAATCTCTCGCTATGATTTGTGTTTCAAGCAGCAGAATTTCTTTTTCGCTATACATTGGTCGCGCTTTGTTAACGTATCCCTCAAATGTATTTCTAGCGTCCATCGTCAATCGTGAAGCGGCTACAAATAATTGATCAGCACTGTAAACATGCACGGCGGCTAAATGCTCTAGCGCTTGCTCACTGTGGGCAGGATCTAACTCTTCGGTAAGAATTCGTTGAGTTAAATCTTCTAACTGGTTAATTGCTTGAATGGCTTCACCTGCGAGCTTAGTGCTCAAGAAGTTGATTTCTTGAATCTGCTTTAACCAATCAGTGGGCTGGTATTGCTGGCTTTCACGCAACTTTTCGAGTTCTTCGGTGGTTTCGGCTACTTGCTCATTCGCTTTGGTAATCAGGTTCTGACGGGCATTGGCGATGGCCTTGCTATCACTAAGTTGGACCGTTAATGCCTCTTTTTCTTTGACATGTTTGGCGCTTAGGTCTTCGATTAGCTCTCTAACAGCTTCTTTGTCACCAGCATCAATGGCTTCACTTTCGATGATGAGGGTCTGATCTTCTTGAGGGAGTTTGCGAAGATTGCGTAAATCTTTAACTCCTAAACCAATACTTTGAGATGCATCAAGAAAATCTTCACCTAGGTGTTTAAGGTTAATAATTCGTTCATCAATGCTGCTTTTAGATGAATGAAGCTTATGTTTGCAAAAATCATCCCAAGTGCCGACGCTTCGGCAGTTACCATTGTCGTCAAAGTAGGTTAACCCTATGTATTTCTTGCTTTCTTTTAATTCAGATAATAATTTCACGCTGCCGACAGTCGTCAATTTACTAATAAACTCAAAGGCTTCGATTCTGCCTAGTAAGTTGTTTGCTAATTCGGAATTAGCTATCGCTCTTTTTGTATCAACAACAGCAGTTTGCTGTTCTGCAGACAGATCTATGACTTTTGTGTGGTCGTTATTCATGGAGAATTCCTAGTGGCTTAGCAGGCTGTAATTGCGTTGGTCGATGTCCAGCTGCTGCATGGCTTGTTTGATATTGATAGTGACAGTGTTAGCTATTTGCACAAACTTGGGGGCCAGCCGCCATCGGCTATTGTTGCTGGGTAACAGTTCGACAAACTGTGCATGTTTTAAGTTGGCCAATACACGGGTGATGTTGGCTGGTGATGTACCAACTAACTTAGCCAATTCGCTTGGGCTAATACCTTGGGCTTCATGGCCAGCCATAACAAACATCACATTTAAGGTGCGCTGCACTTGGTCAGAAAGGTATTGTGATTCGTTACTCATGTTTTGCTCCTTCTAAATCGAGTTGTGGCTGCTGATGCTGCTCTATGTTTTTGTGTTGAAATGCTAAGTCTTGCATTAGTGTTTTAACCGAATCTAACACCTTGTCTGCCGCTACGGTACCGTGTTGAAACTCTAGCAATTGAGTCACAAACTGCTGCATGCAAATGTTTAGCTCTAAAATGTCTTTATGTTCGGCGTTCTTGCCATTGGGCATTTTTATCAGAAGATACCCCTGCGAGTGCGCTAAATATTCAGTAACAAACGGACGTCCAGTGCGAGTATTACAAGTGGTTAAGCTTTCGTAGTTAATCAGCTGATTAACAGGCATTTTGCCACTACCAAGCCATTTATAGAGGGTGTCTACAGAGGTGGCCATACGGTCACCAATGCGTTCGACAGATAAATTCTTTTGTACCGATCCATGCTCTTTACACAGTTGTAATGCATGATTTATCGAATGCGGCACTTCTCGTTTCCAATTTCGTTTAACCATTGGAAACCACCTTAGATGATCGTTTCCAAACAAATAGATCCTCTGCTTCTATCCATGCTGGTCCGTTGTCGCTTAGGCTACCTTTAGCAAACACAAGCAACCGATACTCAAGGAGAAAACCATCATGGCATTGCAATCTTATATAACTAATGAATCGTTCTACCGCTGGTTGGGCATAACTGAATTGCCAATCGACTTGCCAATCAAAAGTGCAAGCAACTTGCCAATCAATATTGGCGCTGTCAGAGCGCTGTTCTGCCGCCTTTGCCATATTTCCTCTAACGAACGCCAACAGGTGGTGGCTTGGGGATTGTGGGTTGAAGATGTCACCATTATGCAAATGCTGAACTGGTGTAAGTTCTGCATTAATTCTCGACATATCGATAGCCGTGTTGTTCAACATAAAAATATTTCCCTAAATTTTGAAGAAAAACTGCGAGTGCTATTATTCGCGCCTTGTGCAGTAATTAAGATGCCAGTCGTTGACGCAAATTCTCAACAACTTTTTGGCGTTGGTTTCGCTGTTCCTTGATCCGATTTGGAAAATCAAAATACTCGGGAAACACTTGCTCTAACGGCAATTCGATTGCTTTGGCTATGATACCCGCAACACGTTTTGATTTATTGTGGCGGTTAATAATCGCGCTGATATGAGACTCTTTAGTATCGCTCGCTTCGGCTACTATTGAGTAGGTTAAGCCTCGTAGGTGTAAAGCTTCTTTAATTTCAGTACTTTTCATGCTTTAATCTCCCAGTTAAGTAAGGTCTGTTTACGAATGTGCGATTCGTAAGCTTGTTGAAGTAAGTTCAATATAGGTTGCAAATATGCGACTGTCAATATAAATGGTGCAAATATGCAATCTTTTTTGCTGGTTGAAAGAAACCGATTAGAGATTTCACAGAAAAAAGTATTTGATGAAGTGGGCGTTAATAAAGCTACTTACTATAGATGGGAACAAGGAAACCCTATCCCTTCAAGTAAACTGGCCCTATTGGCAAAGCTTGGCTTCGATGTTCAATTTGTCGTAACTGGGATTCGTTCGCTTAATGCTAAAGAGACAACCAAAGCATTACAAAACGAGCGCCCATATTTTGATTTTGAAGGTAAATTATCGGTAATAGTTCATGTACTAGAAGACCTACTCAATGAGCAGAACTTGGAATTACCTGCTGCTAGCAAAGGTATCGTCATAGAGGCTTTGCTAATGGAAGCTTTATTAAAAAAAGAAATACCGACGAAAGAAAACATCATACCGATGTTAAAAGTTGCTGGATTTTAAGTATTGGATAATTAAGTAGCAGGAGTAGTACCAATGCCAATGGATTTTGAGCAGAAGACTAAAGATAAGATAAAAGAAGCCCTGAGTAAGGCTAAGCCTCGTAACAACGTGGTTCAATTATTTAAAACTCAATCAATTGTTGGTGACGGCAACCAACAAATTAGTAATGACGGTGGAGTTTCTCAGACAATTCAAGGTAATAACAATACCCAAATTTCCAGTAATGTTACGGTGAATAGCCCACGAGCAATTAAAATTGAACTGCCGTTACCGCCCAATAGCATCGGTGCTAACCCAGCCTTACGAACACGTATAGAATCGTTGATTAAAGAAATTAAAGATGAACAATTTAAACGTTTAGGTTCTAAATACAATTGGGCTGCTTTTAACGAAATCCTTGCTAAAGAGTTTGGTTTATTGCCTAAAAATTGGAAGCAAATATTTACTTTTGACGAAAATTTAGCACCTGATATTATCGGTTTTCTAACGGTAAAGTTGGATAACACCATTGGTGGGAAAGTACGAAAAGCCAAAACTACTAGCTCAATGCACACTAAACCCCAATGCTTCAAATATGAAAAAGATTACCTTGAACAGCTTGAGTGGGACAATACCTTTACTAAGACAGAACGTAAAATGATCACAGGTTACACTTCGCGAAAAGATATACCTGTTGCCGCATTCAACCAGTGGGTTGCATACCTAGGCCGTAAATGTGATGCAATGTATGGAGACGACTAAGGAGTAGTAATGCGAGATCAAAATATTGATGGAAATAATAACCAACAGGCTTCGGGCGACATAATTAATAATTTCAATGAGCCAGAATTCGATCCCAACAATCCAAACCAAGTGAAATGTCCCTCATGTTTTAAAGCAGTTAGTAAGATAGCAATCATTTGCCCTCACACTAACTGTGGTGCAGCTATTGCTGAGCAATTAATGAAAATTAAAATTCGTGAGGAAAATACAAGAACGAAAAAATCATTTATCTGTTTTTTTGTTCCGTCTGCTGCCTTGACGTTAACTGGGATATACCAATCAATGCCTTGGCTGATGACTTCAGGTTTTACATTGATGAGCGTATACATACTGTACAATAGATTTAAGAAATAATAATCAATATAATAGGCAAATCACACCTAAGAACTGTCGCATTTTGGCACACATCGAAACAAATAGCGGGCCGGCAAAGTACTAGCTCGTAATATGTTAAAAACTTTGATATTTTAAATAAGGAACTATAATGAGTAAATATAAATCAGATAAGAAAGTCGGAAACGAGAGTCGTCGTGACATAAATGAAGATTCAAGAGTTACAACTGAGAGGGGGAAAAGTATTTATACAAATGATTCTGCCCTTGAATCAAATACAATTTCGTCCCACTTCGCAAGACCCAAACAGCCTGATAATGGTGGTTCGGGCAACGATAACAAGTAAGGAACATTATGAATCCTCAAAAAAGTGTTTTTGATTGTCAATTTGATATTTCATTGGGCGTGCATTACCACATGCGTCGGCAGCAGTTTTTTGAAACTTATCACCGTGTAACTGGAGTATTATCATTAATATTCTCAACCTCTGCTGTCGCTGCTATTGTTGGTAATACGGAATATGGAGTAATTCTTGCTGGCATTGTTGCTATTTTGCAATGCTTAGACTTGATTGTAGATACTCGTGGTAAGGGTGATATTCATAATGGATTGCGCCGTGAATATTTAATGCTTAATCATGAATTGCTAGGTTATGGCGAAGCGTTAACTGATGAACAATTGGTTGCTATTGGTAAAAAAATTACATCTATCGAAATAGGCGAACCCCCAGTAAAGAAAATTTTATTAGAGATTGCTCGTAATGATGCCAGTCGTAACCTTGGCTGCGCTGATGATCAGCTACTTAAAATAAATTGGTTTAAAGCAAACACTGCTAATTTTGTTGACTGGCCATCATCAATACCAAACCAATGAGTACACAATTACAGACCTATGTTTATAGACTTTACTAACCCGCGTTAATACACCCCCCTTATTCATGCTGCCACACTGGTCGCATGAATATAAAAAACTTTAATAAATACCACAGTGCTTTTGATGTTGCCTTTAATTGGATAATGTTAGCCGAAGGTGGTTACTCAAACGATGCAACAGACCGTGGCGGTGAAACGCTGTATGGCCTGAGCCGTCGCTCTTACCCTAATCTTGATTTCAATACCCTAACGCTGGCCAAGGCCAAAATGATTTATCATCGTGATTTTTGGCGTGCCTGTCATGCTGAGCAGCTGCCGTCGATTATCGCCATAGCACTGTTTGATGCAGCCGTTAATCATGGCGTTCGTGGTGCGGTTGAAATACTGCAACGCGCTGCCGGTGCCAAACCCGATGGCATTATCGGCAATAAAACCATTGGTCGTATTCTTGATTCAAACCACAGTGATTTACTCGCTTTATTCTTAGCACGTCGCTGTCGTCGTTATGCCCGTATTGTGGTGAATGACCCTTCTCAAAATCGGTTCTTACTGGGTTGGATGAACCGCATTACCAAGTTACAGATGCACCTTCATCAAGTCGCTGTTCGCTACAATCTTAGTGATTGGTCTGCGAGGGTTCTTGTCGGTGACAGCGCATGAGCTGGTTCAGTGATTTTGATTTAGGCAATACGCTCTCGGCCATTGCGCCACTGGCAGGAAAAATAATTGGTGGTCCCTATGCTGCGTTAGCCATATCGGCGGTACAGCTGGCACTTGGAACCGATACCACAGAGCCAAAGCAATTGGCCAAAGAAATCAAAAACGCAATACCTGAGCAGTTAATTGCGATTAGAAAATGTGATGCCGATTTGCAGGTACAGCTTAAAGAACTTGATATAGCTGAATCTGAACTTGAATACAAAGATCGCACCAGTGCCCGTCAATTATTTAACGTCAACAGTGCGCCGCAAATGGTGCTGTCAGCTTTGTTTGTGTTGGGTTATTTCATCATTACAGGGTTGCTTGCTTATTACGCCGTTAACTTCGATCCCGATAAACAAATTAATCCACTGCTTTTTGGCATGCTTGGCACTGTGGTTGGTGTATTAACCGCTGCTATTCCGCAAATTCTTAACTTTTGGTTTGGCTCCTCGAAGTCTAGCCAGGATAAAAATCAGATTATCGCAAGGAATCAAAAATGACCGATACAGTCGATGCGGCAAAAGAACTAGAGCTATTACAACGCCAGGACGCGATAAATCGTCAATTGGCTAAATCTAAAGAAAAGCCCAACAACATCGGAGGAATTCGTTATTGCTTAGATTGTGATGGTGAAGTACCTAAAGCGCGTATAGCGGCATTGCCTGACGTCGTTCGTTGCATTGATTGCCAGAGTCTCAATGAAATAAGGAGCCGTTAATGGAATGGTTTGAGCAGTATTGGAAGTGGTTATTTGCGATAGGTAATGTCTTGTTTGTGGTGGTTGTCTGGGCGTTGTCAAAGCAGTTCGCCAGGAAAGATGAGCATGACAAGTTGGCGGTACAGGTTGAAAAGCTGGAACAGGCTGTTCAAGCCATGCCAGACAGCGAACGGCTGCATAAACTGGAGTTGCAGATGATTGGACTCAGTGGCGAATTAAAAGGTGTGTCACAACTGATAAAGCGTTTTGAGCATCTGAGCAATCTGTTATTAGAAAACGAACTGAGTGGGAAAAAAACATGAATCCATTTGTTTACGGCACCGGCTGTTTTGCCCTGGGATTAATTGCAATCGTTTTAATACTCGCTGGGATGGTTATTACGCCGTGGTCCTACCGCAATTGGCCTTTTTGTAAATTAGATTTGGTTGCAGGTTTGGGGCTAATGGCTGCTGGTCTTTGGCTATGTAAATTTTTATTGATGATTTGAACTGAGAATAATAATGGCATTACAACAAATTAAAAATGAACATGAACGGCTATCAATATTGCGCTCGCTTCATGCAATGACGGGCTTTGGCGCTAATAACTCGATGGTGCGTGATGGCTGCGCTGAGTTTGGCGTTGATATGAGTAACGACTTGGTTAAAACACATTTGACGTGGCTAGCCGAACAAAGCCTGGTGCGTATTGAAAACAAAGGGGCTTACCTTATTGCTGAATTAACCGCTCGCGGTCAAGACGTGGTTGAGGGCTTAACGACTGTTCTTGGTATTAAACGCCCAAGAGCATCTGATTAGAGGGTTTATCGATGGAACGTAAAACCCGAGGTAAGCCATCTAAAATCAAGCTACTGCCTGATGCAATTAAAGCCAAGCTCGATGAGCTGTTGCGTGATGGCAAGATGACTCAAGCGGCGATTGTTGATCACGTTAATACTTTAATCCTCGATGCTGGCTTGTGTGAAGGTGACCAAATATCTAAGCCTGGCATCAACCGCTATTCAACACAGATGGCTACCGCTGGCCAGCGCATCGCCGAGGCGCGTGCGGTGTCTGAGCAATGGGTGGCTAAATTGGGTAATAAACCCAGTGGCGATGTCAGTCAAATTTTGATTGAAATGGTGCGAACACTGGCGTTTGAACAGGTGTTAAAGAAGTCACAATCGGGTGAAACCGTTGAACCTAAGTTTATTAAAGACTTGGCCACGGGGATTGAAAAGCTGGAAAAAGCGGCCACTACGTCACACAAGCGCGAGAAAGAAATCAGACTAGCCTTTGCCGAACAAGCGGCAGATGCGGCTGAAGAAGTGGCTAAGCAAGCGGGATTAACCAGTGATGGTGTCGCGATGATCAAGCGTGAAATATTGGGTATTGCCTGATGACTTCTATCAACGCGGAAGGCTTTCGTAACGCTGAGGGCTCTCGCAAAACACCCACCGCTGAGGCTGTTTCTGAGCAGCTGCATCAATACGATGAAAACGAAATATTGTTGCCGTATCAAAAAGCGTGGATAGCCGATGAGTCACCGTTAAAGATAGCGGAAAAATCACGTCGTACCGGCATTACCTGGGCTGAAGCCGCCGATGCAACCTTAACGGCCAGTGCAACAAAATCAGCTGGCGGAAGACACCACTTCTATGTTGGTTCAACCAAGGAAATGGCGCGTGAGTTTATTGATGCGGTGGCGATGTGGGCCAAGGCATTTAATAAAGCGGCGGGTCAAATTCAAGAAGATGTATTCATTGGCGATGGCGACAAAGAGATCCTGACTTTTGTGATTTACTTTGCTTCTGGCTACAAGGTACAGGCGCTGAGTTCCAATCCGTCGAACCTGCGTGGCATGCAAGGTAACGTCACCATTGATGAAGCCGCATTCCATGACCGGTTAGCGGAAGTACTCAAAGCTGGACTGGCATTGACAATGTGGGGTGCAAAGGTTCGATTAATCAGTACCCACAACGATGTGAGCAACCTGTTTAACCAACTAATCAACGATAGTCGTGCTGGGCGGAAACGCTATTCAATCCACACCATCACGCTTGATGATGCCTGTAATCAGGGCTTGTATAAACGTATTTGCCAAATCAACGGCGAACTATGGTCCCAAGACAAAGAAGATGAGTGGAAAGCCGGATTACTCAAAGACACGGCTACCGAAGACGACGCCCTGGAAGAATATTACTGCGTGCCCAAGCAAGGAGGCGGTACTTACATTAAGCGGGTTCTGATTGAGCAGGCGATGGTTAATGACAAATCCATACCTATCATCCGCATTACTGCACCCAAAGATTTTGAAACCTGGTCAGAGGCGCATCGCAATATCCAGGTTAGAGAATGGTGTGATGAATTAAAGCCGTTCCTGGACAAACTCAACCCCGATCATCAGCACGCCTTTGGCGAAGATTTTGCCCGTAAAGGTGATTTATCGGTGTTCTGTCCGCTCACGATTAAACCTGATTTATCCAAGCGTGTACCGTTCGTGGTTGACTTGGCCAAGCTGACCTATGACGCCCAGCGCGAGGTTATGTTTTATATCTGTGACCGGTTGCCACGGCTTCGGGGTCTGGCGTTCGATGCGACAGGTAACGGCGGTTACTTAGCTGAAGCGGCGATGTTCCGCTATGGCACCGAAATGGTTGAGCAAGTGATGCTAAGTGAATCTTGGTATCGCGAGTGGATGCCAAAGATGAAGGCCGAGTTTGAAGATCAAAACCTCGAATTGCCACGCCATCAGGATGTGCTCGACGATTTAGCAAAAGTGAAAGTCATAAACGGCGTCCCAAAAATTGATAAAGGCAGTGATAAAAGCAGTACTACAGGCCAACAGCGCCACGGTGACTTTGCGGTTGGCTTGGCTATGGCAGTTCGTGCCAGCTGGATGGAAGGTAGCGCGATTGAATATGAAGCGGCCCCCGACAAAGGCAGTCGTTGGGATGGTTCTGAAGAAGAAGACGATGATGACAACGATTTTAATGACAGCCCCAATGGCGGCTTTTAAGGATCTTATTTTGCGGAGAAAAGTATGAGCGATACCAAACCACGGGTACGGATCGATGCTGATGGCTATGTGCAATCTGTTGATTCCAACCCGGTCACAACCCGGGTTAAGTTAGAGCATTTGCAAACCGGTGAAGCCAAAGTAGCGCACCTGCATGGTGAATACGCCAATCACCCCAGCCGTGGCCTGACGCCAAAAAAACTAGCGGGCATTATGCTGCGAGCCGAGCAAGGCGATTTGGTGGCGCAATGTGAACTGGCCGCTGATATCGAAGAGAAAGATGCCCATATATTCTCTGAACTACAAAAGCGCAAAACAGCGGCTTTGTCGGTGCCCTGGACGATTAAACCGCCACGCGATGCAACCAAGCAAGAGATTGAAGATACCTTGATTGTTCAGCAGCTGATTGAAGACATGGGCTGCTTTGAAGACATCATGCTTAATATGGGCGATGCCTTACTTAAGGGCTATAGCAACCAGGAACTTAACTGGCAGCGCATAGACGGGTTTCATACTCCCCAGGTAATTCATCGTGAACCAAGCTGGTTTAAGCTGCATCCCGACGATCGCAACCAGCTGCGGCTGCGTGATAACTCCAATGAAGGGGCTGAGTTAATTAAATTTGGCTGGATTAGCCACACTCACCGCGCTAAATCGGGTTATTTGGGTACCACTGGTTTGGTTCGGGTATTGGCGTGGCCGTTCCTGTTTAAAAACTACAGTGTCCGTGACCTGGCCGAGTTCTTAGAGATTTACGGCTTGCCGCTGCGTCTGGGCAAGTATCCTGGCGGCGCGACACCAAAAGAGAAAAATACCTTGCTCCGGGCCGTGATGGGCATTGGCCATAACAGCGCGGCCATCATACCAAAGGGTATGGATATTGAGTTTGAAGAAGCGGCCAAAGGCGCGGCTGGGCCGTTTGAAGCCATGATTAGCTGGGCTGAGCGTTCAGTCTCTAAAGCGATCCTTGGCGGTACGTTAACCAGCCAGGCTGATGGTAAAAGCTCAACTAACGCCCTGGGTAACGTGCACAATGAGTGCCGCTTTGAGCTGCGTGATGGCGATTTACGTCAGTATGCCGCAACACTTAATCGTGATTTGATCTTGCCGTTGTATGCGCTTAACTGTAAGTCATATCGTAATTATCGCCGGTTACCCAAGCTAGAATTTGATACTCAAGCGCCTGAAGACATTAATTTGTTATCGGAGGCTTTTCCTAAACTTGTCGGCATTGGTTTTAAAATTCCGCAGGAATGGGCGCACAATAAGTTGCAAATTCCATTTCCAAAAGATGATGAGGCTGTGCTTGGCGTTGCAACGCAACCGGAAGTTAAGCCTAAAGCCTCGCTTAAGCAATCTATCGCAGTGTTAAAAGGTCTTTCAAATCGTGAAAGTGCCTTTGGTACGGATAAGGATGTTGCTGATGATTACAGTAAACAGCTTAGTAAAGAACTTGCACCACTGTTGGCTGGATACACCGATGAAATACAGCAACTGGTTGATGGTGCCAGCAGTCTCGATGATTTGCAGCAAAAGCTTAATGCCCTGGATTTATCGACCGGGGAAGCGACTGAGGTGTTACAACGTGCTTTGGTTGCCAGTGAATTGGCTGGGCAATATGAAGTGAGCGAGGGTAACTAATGGCTGTTCGCTATGGTTCGCTGCCCTTTATCGAGGCTATCACTTTTTTTAAAGGCAAGCTCAACGTGCCAACCGAGCGTTGGAACGATGTGTGGCAAGCTGGCCATAACAATGCCTTCATGGTTGCCGGTGCAATGAAAGATGATTTGCTCAATGACTTTCGCAAAGCGGTCGACATGGCCATTGCTGAGGGCAAGTCGTTAACCTGGTTTAAAAAAGAATTTAAAAACATTGTTGCCCGTCATGGTTGGGAACACACAGGAAAAGCGGCTTGGCGCTCTAAAGTGATTTATGACACCAATATACGTCAGAGTTATAACGCGGGACGCTTCGAGCAGCTGCAGCACTTTGAGTTTTGGGAATATCGCCACGGTGACAGCTTGAGTCCACGGCCAATGCACTTAAGTTGGAATGGGTTGTTACTGGCAAAGGACGATGCCTGGTGGCTAACCCACATGCCGCAAAATGGTTGGGGTTGTAAGTGTAAGGTTTATGGTCGCAGCCAAGCCACAATGGAACGTAAAGGCCTGACGCCAGGAACTGCGCCCAAGGATGGCAGCTTTGATTGGACGGATAAGGCAACTGGTGAAGTGCATGTGATCCCCAAAGGAATTGATCCAGGCTTTGACTATGCACCTCAAAAACCTATCCAGAAGCGCCAACTGCAGCAGCAAGCTAAGACTAAGGCTAAGGCTAAGGCTAAAGTGTATCAACCGCCCAAGCGTGTGGTGCCAACAGTATTTAGTACGGTTAAAGGGGCTGATGTGCATGGCCTAAATCGCGTTTTGGATGAGATGAAGCAGACCCGTTCTAAAGTTCAAGTTGAACAACTCGGCCAGTTTCTCAAGAGTCAAAATGTTAAGAGCCTATTCTTGAAAGTCTCCGAGATGGGACCAGGAACACGAGCAACGCTTGCCATTGAACCGCAGGTAGAGGAATATTTACAAACTGGTTTTAAGTTTCCCAGAGTTTATTTTACGACTCGACATTATCGTAAGTCATGGGGATTTACTTCATCTAGCTATGATCATGTAAATATCCGGGTGGGCAGTACGGTTAACTTTAGCAAGGCCAATTCGAATGAATTGCGGCAGTCTGTCGTATTGGCGAAACTGTTAGGCGATGGTGGTCAGGAAATATTTTCGATGTCTCACTTGATCCGCACACTAAGTGAAAGTGGTCATCATGGTGGAACCATCGTTACCTGGTTGCATGAAATCGGCCATCAGTTACACTTTAAGGCAGGTTCACCAAAACGTGGTGTTGAGATGTTTTTAACTACCCGTGCCAGAGCTGATGATTTTGAATGGCACGCCGAACACTTCGCCGCCTGGGTGTTGAATCGTAAAGCGTTAGCAGAATTTAGTCCTGAGTTGGCTGAATATTTCGATAAGTTAATGGAGCAAGTGCTTAATGGATAAAGATTTAGCAAAGATGTTGGCTAATGCCAAGGCTAACCCACGGAGCCAGGGGCCGTTCCCGCTGGTTGAACATGCCAATGCGATTAACCAGGACAACAGCCTGAATATTGAAACTAAGGTTGAACGCATCCAGGCGCTAGAGCGTCAGGCAACTGACTATGAACAAGATGCCTTTGCTGAAGTATGGGAATCCTTATACGTTACGGCCACCGATAACGAGTTAATTTATTTGTCTGGGCTGGATAGCTAATGGCCGGTAGCTTTATCTCAATTGATGTTATTGGTGATGGCGATATAACTAACGCACTTAACCAGCTGATTAAGCAAGGGCAAAGCCTAGAACCTGCCTTTCGTGACATTGGTGAACATCTGCTAGAAAGCCATGAACAGCGGTTTAAAGATCAACAAGCCCCTGATGGCATGCCCTGGGAACTGCTCAGTGTTAATACAATTGAGCTGAAAGCCCTAAGCAATCAATCAGAAAAAATACTGCGCGGCTATGGCACCTTGGCCGACACCCTTAATTATCAAATTAGTAAAAATCAGCTGCAGTTTGGTTCACCATTGGAATATGCCGCTACTCACCAGTTTGGCCGTGACAGTGCCAATATTCCCGAGCGTCCATTCCTTGGGTTAAGCCGTGACGATGAAGTTGAGGTTTTGGACATATTGCGTTCACATCTTAACAAAGCCCTGTAAGCCCTTTACGCCCCCTTAAGTTTTGATTTAGTATATCCGCCTGAATTTTATATGATTGACGCTTAACGGCTTTTATAAAGGTTTTAAAAAAGGAGTTTATTGTGGTGAGTGAAGTAACGGATGCAAATACAAGGGCAAGCAAGGATGATACTAAGTTTCCAGCGTGGCTTTATGTGTTCTTTGGTGCTGTAGTATTATTGGTAGTATTTCTACTAGGGTTATACTTTTCAGAATTTAATAAAGGTTATGGTTGGGGGAGCCAAGAAAAGTTTGCTCAGTTCGGTGATTTTGTTGGCGGTACATTAAATCCAATTTTAGGTTTTGCAACTGTAGCATTATTGATTTGGTCAATTAGACTTCAGATGGCTGAATTGAAAGATACTAGGGAAGAAATTAAAGGTAGCCGCAAAGCATTAGAGAACCAGGTTGAGCATCTGAGAAATGAAGCAAAGCTAAATGAAGTAACTAGATTGCTTAATATACAAAAAAATAAGTATGAGGAATTGATGAAAAAACCGTTTAGGAACGGAGATGAAGAGATTAGAATTTTACGTTTCCATATGGAGTCAAGCTTTCCATTAACAATAGGAGATATTATTAATAAATCCTATTTAAATAAGTCAATTGAAAGTGGCCCCTTAAGTAAATTGTATGAACTTATCTGGAGTGACTATAAAAGCAGTGATTGTAATGGACTTCATTGGTCTAAACTAGAACACGTAGCTTTAACTATAGGTGGATTAACTCACTCATATTTAAAATTAAGTGAAGGAAGCCATGAATTCACTATGGTCTACCTAAGGGAGTCACATCAAATCCTTGCAGACGTATATAGTGTTCTGGAAACCGAAGTACTCTACAACGGTAAACAAAAATTAAATAATTTACTTGATGACGATGTGCCTTCGAGGGAAAAAAATTAATATACTAACCCGCGTTTATGCACCAAATCTAATATTGGGAGCATTCCTAGGGTAAAGCAACGATGATGAAGTTGAAGTTTTGAATATATTGCGCTCACATCTTAACAAAGCTCAGTAAGACCTTTACGCCCCCTTAAGTTTCGATTTATTATATCTGCATGAATTTTAAAGAAATGATGCTTAACGGCTTTTATAAAGGTTTTAAAAAAGGAGTTTATTGTGGTGAGTGAAGTAACGGATACAACAACAAGGACAAGTCAGGATGATACGCTATTCCCGCGGTGGCTCTATTTTTTCTTTGGCGGTGTAGTCTTATTAGTTGCATTCCTACTAGGGTTATATTTTTCGCAATTTAATAGTGGTTGGGGAAGCCAAGAAACGTTTGCTCAGTTTGGTGATTTTGTTGGCGGTACGTTAAATCCTGTTTTGGGGTTTGCCACTGTTGCTTTATTAATTTGGTCTATCAATGTGCAGATGAAAGAGTTGAGGTTAACCAGAGAAGAAGTTGCGGCAACAAAAGATGAAGCTGCGATGAGCCGTAAGGCGATGGAAGCTCAAGTTGAACATTTTGAGAAAGAGGCAAAACTTAGTGAGCTAACGCGATTGATTCAAGTGGAAACACAGCAATATGAGAGTTTAATGTCGGTTGAACTATACGGCTCTGAAGTGCTTTCTAGAGTTGTAAGACGTTTTTCTGAAAAAATTGATGTTACTGTAACTATTGGTGACATCATAAGGGGAAGCCATCAAGGGTATGAGTTCTCTAAAGATCTGGATGAGCAGTTATTTACACAAATAAACAATGATCGTCTAGCTAATTATAATGATAGGCGTTGGGCGCGTTTAGAGGTGAGTGCTAAGATAATTACTACGTTAACGATTGAATATATGGATAGGAATCAAAGCACAGCATTTAATCTGGCACAAGGTTCAAACTCATATTTTATTATAAAAAATGTTACATCGATATTGAGAACGGAGTCCTTAATAGCTGTTAGGGATCTGCTAGAAGAAAAGTTAAAAATAGCAGGTGAATAACTCCAGCTAGCTCAATTTACTAACCCGCGTTAATACACCAAATCTAAGATTGGGATCATCATGGTCCCATGAAAAAAACACTCTCTCACATAAAATCGACGCTACAGCTAAACCAAGGTTTGGCTGTTTTGACAGCTGCGCCCGTTGAATTCGGTTTTGCAGCCTGCACGGTTGATTATTCCAAGCCTAATGAAATTCAGTTGTTACCTGCTGGCTTCTTTAAAGCGGTTATCGATGCGCGGCCAACTGATGTGCCAGGTGGCCATTGGTTTATTGACCGTGCTATCGCAGAACGTGTCATTGCCAAAGTAGCTGGCCGCAACAATCAACTCGTTATTGATTACGAACATCAAACACTAAATGCCAGTGACAATGGCAAGCCTGCGCCAGCTGCTGGCTGGTTTAGAAATATTGAGTGGCGTGAAGGTGCTGGTCTGTTCGCAACCGATGTCCAATGGACTGCAACAGCTAAAGCACACATCAAGGCTGGTGAATATCGTTTTATCTCTGCTGTTTTCCCATACAACAAACAAACCGGTGCAGTTGAAGATTTATATCTGGCTGCACTAACCAATCAGCCTGGTCTTGATGGAATGGAAAGTGTGACTGCGCTTTCTTCGTCGATGGCTAAACAAATCCAAAGTTCTACTTCTCAAATTCAAACCAACTCCCAAGGAGAAAAACCGATGAACGAAGCGTTTAAATTACTGCTAAGTCTGGTTGGCGTTGATGTCGGTGATACCGACTTAACCGATGCTGCCGCGCTCACTGCATTGAATGATAAAGCTAAGGTAAACATTGCCGCGCTAAAAGCCGACGCTGGTAAGGTTAACGACTTAAGTACCCAAATAGCGGCGCTTAAAGCTAAACCGAACTCTGGTGAACCAGACCCTGCGCAATATGTGCCGGTTGGTGTTGTTAAAGAAATGCAGACTCAAATTGCTGCATTAACTAGCCAGGCAAATGGTAGCTCGGTTGACACACTCATTAAGGAAGGACTGGACAACGGACGTCTATTACCAGCCATGGAAGCTTGGGCACGGACGCTTGGCGATACGGATGTTGCCTCCCTCAAATCATTCCTCGATACCGCTGAGCCCATTGCCGCGCTGTCGGCTCAGCAGTCAAAAGGTAAAGCGCCTGTTGTTGATGATAAAACAGGCTTAACCAGTGACCAGTTGGCCGTTTGTAAAGCCACTGGTATCAGCGTTGAAGACTTCAAAGCTAACTTGGAGAGTGAATAAATGGTTGCATTAGCTAAAGACAGACGAACCCCGCGCCGTTCTGGTGTCGATTTTAATGATCCAGTAGCGGCAGCGGTAAAGATCTATGCCGGTGCGTTAGTGGTGCTAAATGCCGCAGGTGATGCGGCTCCTGGCACTACTGCCTTGGGATTGAAAGTTCGTGGCGTATCACAAGAAAACGTCGATAACACGGCTGGCGGTAAAAAGGTTAACAGCATGGCCGGTATTTTCCGTCTAGGCAATGACGGCAGTATTACCCGTGCTGATATCGGCAACACCGCTTATATCGTTGATGACCAAACGGTAGCAGATACCGATGGTACCAACACTCGTTCGGCAGCTGGCACTATTGTTGACGTTGATAGCGTTGGTGTTTGGGTGCAGGTCGGCTAAGCCGGTTTGTCATTAAATTGATTTAAGAAAAGGAACAACCTAGTGATTATTAACAAAGCAAATCTATCGTCGTTGTTTGTTGCGATTAAAACCGCTTTTAACAAAGGTATGAAAGACAACGAGACCTACTGGAATAAAGTAGCGACCTTAGTGCCATCAACCACCAAAGAAGAAAAATATGCCTGGTTAGGCCAATTCCCTAATTTGCGCGAATGGCTTGGTGATCGTCAAATTAAATCGTTGGCGCTGCATGACTACAGCGTTAAAAACAAGAAGTTTGAATCATCTATCGCGATTGACAAAGATGATATTGACGATGATACCTACGGTGTCTTAATGCCGTTATTCGAAGAAATGGGTTATGCCGCTGACACTCATCCTGATGAGTTGGTGTTTGCGTTGCTGGCCAAGGGCTTTACCGAGCTGTGTTATGACGGCCAGAACTTCTTTGATACCGACCATCCGGTGGGCAATGACGATACAGGCATTACCAGCGTGTCGAACATGCAGGCCGGTGCTGGTGCCCCCTGGTTCTTGCTCGATACCAACCGCCCTCTAAAGCCGTTAATTTTCCAGAAGCGTCGTGATTACGCCATCAAGTCAATGACCAAAGAAGACGATGAAAATGTCTTTATGCGTGATGAATATCGCTACGGTATCGACGCCCGAGTTAACGCTGGTTTTGGTTTGTGGCATTTAGCCTTTGGCTCTAAAGCGACACTTGATGCAGCGAACTTTAAATTAGCTCGTCAGGCGATGAAGAGCCTTAAATCTGACGAAGGTCGTCCGCTTAACGTCAGACCTAAATTGTTAGTGGTTGGCGCCAGTAATGAATCGGCTGCTGAAGAATTGATTAAAGTTCGTGAGCTCGCAGGTGGTGGTACCAACACACTCTATAACGCGGTGGAAATTCTTGTTGTTCCCTGGTTGGACTAAATAAATCCGATAAACCACATGCCCTGATATCAGTATTAACTGTACCCGTGGACTAAGTAGTTCTCAGGTACAGATAGGGACAATCCAACTTTCTTACTAGAGAGAAATAATGAAATGACTAAACCTAATATTAAGAGTATTTCCTTACTTATCGTTATCTGTGCTGCGGCCTCTGGCTACCGCCGTGCGGGCTTTGAACTTGTGCCGGGGAAAAATGAGCTTAAAGACGTGTCAGAAGAACAGTTGGAGATACTTGACGCAGACCCTCGTATTTCCATTATTGGTACTGGCCAAGCTGCGGATGCGTCAAAAGAAGCGTCGGGGGCCTTGGGTGTTGACATTTCACAGCTAGTGGAGCTTATCCGTCGTCTGGACACCGAAAATTCAGAACTTTGGACCGCGGACAATAAACCCAAAGCAGTCAATTTTCCTGCAGACACCAGCAAAGATGATCGTGAAGCTGCGTGGCAATTACATCTTAACGATTTAGAGAAGTAAGCCATGAACTACTGCAGCCAGAATGACTTAACCAAACGCTTCGGCATCGACGAAATAGTGGGTCTTACCGATGATGCTGGTATCGGTACTATTGATGTGGCCCAAGTAACTCAGGCGATTGGCGATGCTAGCGCGACCATTGATGGTTATTTAGCAGGACGTTACCAGTTGCCACTGGTTAATGTGCCGACTGTGTTAAATCGGCTGGCTGCAGATATGGCGCGGTACTTTCTTCATGACAGTGGCTGTAGTGACTCAGTGCAAAAACGTTATGACGATGCTATTGCGTTCCTAGTCTCGGTCAGCAAAGGCAGCGTTGCCTTAAGCCTTAGTGATACGGGCAGCAAAGCCGAAACGAGTCATTGTGCTGAGTTAGTCAGTGATGGCCATGTCTTTAGTCGCCGTGATAACGGGTTTATCTAGATGTTAAGCCTAATTGAACAACGACTTGAGACTATTGAGGTCGATGCCAAGAGATTATTTAGGTTGGTTGATTCAGCGTTATCACTGGCGGCCGTATTGGATGACCCCATCAATATTTCACCGGCGGCCTATGTCATTCCTATTGCTGAACGCCCAGGAACTAATACACGGACCATTGGACCAGCATTGCAACAAATCAGCATCACTTTTGGCGTCATTATTGCGGTGAAAAGCTTTAATGATCCAAAAGGTAAAAAAGGCAGTCAGCTGCTTGAATCGCTACGCAGTGAAATTCGCCAATCATTGTTCGGCTGGTCACCAGATGCTAATCACGGTGCAGTAGAGCTTGGTCCTGGTGATTTGGTCGCAATGAAAAACGGCGGGATCTGGTGGCTCGATAGATTTACTACTACAACTTATGAGGAATCGACTAATGGCTGAGCAACGGCAAGGCGGTAGTTATGTCAATGACCCAGAAACTGGTCAGCGAACGCTGGTCGAACAGACCGAGCAGCGAGCAGTAACCCGTTTGGAACAACCCAAGAAAAGCACAACAAAGCGTAGCGCTAAGCCAACTAGTATGGAGAAATAAGCGATGAAATTTAGCGGAAAATTGTTATTGGCCAAGATCGAAACGGTTTACGGCACGGATTCAACGCCAAATGCTGCAAGCAATGCCATATTAGCCAAGGATGTTGAATTGACCCCGCTGGAAGCGGAAGCATTAGAACGTGGACTGGTAAAACCTTACCTTGGTGCTGATGAAAGTATCATTTCAGGAGAGCATGTGCTTGTCAGCTTTAAAGTTGAATTTCAGGGCAGCGGTACTGCGGGAACAGCACCGGCGTTTGGTGGCTTGATGCGAGCTGCTGGTTTTGCTGAAACTCGGACCGCGCTGACTCGGGTTGAGTATGACTTGGCTGGCTCAAATTATGAAAGCGCCACGATATATTTCTACATGGGTAAAAATCTCCATGCCATGACTGGTGCGCGCGGCAATGTCAAAACCACTCTTGAAAAAGGTATTCCCTATCTTGAGTTCAACTTTATTGGTTTATGGGTTGACCCTTCAACGGTGGTGGTACCAACGCCCGATTGGTCAGCCTGGCAGAAGCCTACACCCACCGGAGCTGGTAGAACGTCAGGGTTTAGTATCAATGGTTTTACCGGGATTCCATATTCGTTAGCACTCGATGTTGGTCAGGAAGTTAAATACATCGAAACCCTAACCACAGAAAGTGTTGATATTAATGACCGTAAGGCTTCTGGTTCTATTAGTCTCGAAGCGCCCGATATATCTACTCATGATTTCTTTAGTGATGCCAAAAGCAGCACCACGGGAGCATTGGCTATTCAACATGGCCAAACGGCAGGTCTTATCTGCAAGATTAATTGCCCCAAAGTTCAGGTGACAGGTCCTAAATACGGCGACCAAGAAGGTACCGCTTCGCTCGATATGGATCTAATTCTCATTCCAACGAGTGCAGGCAACGATGAAATTAAATTTACATTTGAATAATACCTTTGGGTAAGGAAAGACATGTTTACGTTAAAAAAAGAAAACACAGTTTGGTGGCCGGTCACCATTAGCGAGCCCGCAGACGGCGGCAAGGTTGTCGAGCATGAATGCGACGTTCTGTTTGAACTGCTATCACAAGATGAATACGACTTACTGGCCGAAGCTGGTGATATCAAGTTACTAAAAAGACTGATTAAAGGCTGGAAGCACATCAGTGATGCAAACGGTCATGATCTGGCGTTTACCAAGGACAACATCGACGCTTTGTTGCAAATTCCATTTGTGCGAACCGGTTTTTTACGCAGTTATATGCAGGCTGTGTCCGGGGCACCAGTAAAAAACTAAAAGACGCTGCTCAAGGATGGGCAGCGACCCCTTCCGTCAATTCTGAGACCGAAAATGAAATGGAACAATTCGGGGCTCCCCGCGCGTTAATCGATGAGCTGACGAAAAGCCGGATAGTTGAAATATTACCCATCAACTGGGCCATCGTAGTGTGGTTTTGTGATGTGTCCGATTTAATGCGCTGGCGCAGTGATGGCCAATGTTTAGGACTCGATTTACTGCAAGTAAAGGCCGAGGCTGAGTTATCAATACGAGAGTATAACTCGGTGCAATTTAATGGTCTGCGGGTGATGAGTAAAACCGCAGCCAGCGTAATTAATAAGGGCTAGGCACCATGAAACAACTGAAGCTCGGCATAGTCTTTGATACTAAAACCGGCAAGTTTATAACCGATGTCAAAAAAAGTGGCGCGGTAATTCGCGACTTTGGTAACCAGACTCAGCAAGCTAGCTATCACAATAAAACATTTTCGACGTCAGTGGATAATGTCAATAATAGACTGGCTGTTACTAACTCGTTGGCCAAAACAACGCGCAATGCCATCGCTGGCATGGTGTCAGGGTTTGGCGCGTTTCAACTTGCGTCGTCACTCACTCAGGAACTTGCACAATTTCAAGATATCCGTACCCGCATTCAGGGTTTGTCCAAAGATGCCGCTGATTATGCCGAAAAAGAGCGCTGGCTAATTGATCTAGCCAAAAATCATCATAAAGAATTAACCGGTCTGGCCGACGGTTACAGCCGTTTATCTGCTCTGACTCAAGAGCAAATTATTAATGATGGCCAAGCAAGGGACATGCTGGCGGGGCTATCTAACGCGGCATCAAAAACTGGAGCATCGAGCGAAGATTTAGGCCGTGTTTATTATGGTCTGGCCCAGGCATTAGGTCAGGGTGTGGTACAGATGCAGGAAGTTAATCAGGTCGTTGAACCTCTGCCTGGTTTAATGAGTAAACTTGCCAGAGCGGCAGGCGAAGAAACCAGTGCTGGGTTAAAAACTTTGATTGCTTCAGGTACTGTCACTTCTGAAGTGTTTGGTGAATTACTCGTCACCGCATTAAAAGAATACGATGGAGCAGCTGCCAAGACAGCAGACAATATTAATACTAAATATCGCGATATTAAGCGCGAATATCAATTGCTGGCGGTAGAGCTGGAGCAACCAATCAATAGCGCGTTGTTGCCGACGCTCGATGGCATAACGACTGGTTTGCAATTTTTGGGTGAGCATACCGACGCACTTATCACCACGCTCAGTGTCGGGCTGGTCGTTGCAACTGGTCACGCCGCCAACGCAGTTGTCAATAAAACGGCCGTAACCATTAAAGATGTGTTGGCGGAAAAAGCAGCCGCACAATCGGCCGTAGCACATGCGCGCTCTGAAATTGCACTGGCAACAATACAGCGCAATGGCACCCTGATTATTACTGAACGAATAGCGGCAGAAAGCCGGTTGGTTGCTGCACGAACCGCACTAACGACAGCAACGACAAGACTTAGTATTGCCAGCCGAGGCTTGGGGTTAATGAGCAGTATTGTCGGTGGGCTTCCTGGCTTGCTAACTATTGCAGCCTTTGCGATGTATTCTTTTGCCAGCAGTACCGGTAATGCTGCCGATCAAGCAAAACGACTCAATGACGAACATGCAAAATTAAATCCCTTTGCTGGCTACACCTTGAAACGGGCCCAAGTAGCAATAGTTAGATATAAAGGCATGCTTAAATTGGCCGAGCAGATGGCTGATGAGACGCGAACGCGGTTTAAAAATCCGTATTTCAATACCACGGCGGAAGATGTCGAAGCCGAAGAGAAAAAGGTAGAGGGACTTGCCCAGAAAGTCGCAGCGCTGCAGTTGGTGATTAACAAAGCCAATTCACCAACAACAAAAAAAGACCAGCCGCAGGATAATAAGATCCTCGACAGCTACAACAAACAGCTCGGAGCACAAAAGCAGCAACTCGCGTTATTGGGCCAAACGACTGAGCTGGCCCGAATCGAATATGCAACGACCAAGGGCAAGTTTCAGCACTTACTGCCGGCACAAAAAGTAGCGTTATTAAACATCGCGAAGGAAATGGATACTAAAACTAAGCGTTTGGCCGTCGACCGACTGGCACAGCAACAGGCAACTCAGGCCGCAGAGCAAGCAAAACGGGACGCTAGACAATTAAATGAACTGGCGGCCGGCTATGCCCTGTCGTTACAACAAAAAGCCACATTGACCGGTGAGACCAGTGAAGTCGCTAGGCTTAATTTTGAATTAGAGCACGGCAGCTTGCAGGGGATTAACGACGAGCTACGCACCCATCTGCAGCTATTGGCTGAGAAAGCCGATCGCGCTACAGCAGATGCCGAAGCGCAACAACCATTTTGGGATTCGATGAAAGAACATATTCGTTCAACATCACAAGACTTCGACACCATGTGGGGCAATACTTTTAATAACTTCGCCCAAGGTGTCGGCGACGCCGTAGGAACCGCGATAACCGAAGGACAAAACTTCGGCGATGCGATGAAATCAATCGCGAAAAGCGCGATCAAGGAAGTAATTTCGGGACTTGTGCAAATCGCGGTTAAAAAACTGGCCCTAGCCGCGATTGAGAAAACCATAGGCGTGACTGGCGCTGCCACTAATGTCGCTACCGCAGCAGCCACCGGTACCGCAATAGCTACCGCGATGGCACCCGCCGCCGCAATGGCCTCATTAGCAAGCTTTGGTGGTAACAGCGTGCCAGCCATGACAGGAATAGCCACCACAGTTGCACTATCTGAAGGTTTAGCTTTAGCTGGTATGGCGCACGACGGCATCGATAGTATCCCGAGAGAAGGTACTTGGTTATTGGATAAAGGTGAACGAGTGGTTGACCGTCGAACCAATGCCGATTTAAAGCTGGCACTTAAAGGTGGTCAAATGGGTGGAAGCAATATCACAATCAACTTAATTGAAGATACCAGCCAAGCTGGCCAAGCAACTCATGAGAAAGGTCTTAGTGGTGAAGATGTTATCCGTATCTTTGTCGCCGATATTCGCCAGGGCGGTGATAGCGCCGACGCGATGGAATTAACCTATGGTTTACAAAGGACGGGTACCTAATGCTGAATTATCCCGATAGTTTACCTAGCCCACTGCTTAAGCCGCTGTCATTCAAGCGCCAGAGTAATGTACTGCGCACAAAAATGGATTCTGGACAGGCCAGAGTAAGACGCCGTTTTAAGTCAGTACCCACATCGATGACCGCAACCTGGCGCTGTAAAAGTACAGACGCCGCGGTCTTTGAAGGCTTTATTACTCATGCGTTACACGATGGCTCCGCCTGGTTCACGATGAACATCCTCACCCCGCTCGGACTGGTTCAGCACGAAGTGCGTTTTATAACCAGTCCGATGGAAAACTATCAGCCGATATCGGCAATCTGGTGGCAATACAAAGCGCAGATAGAGATTAAACACCGTCTGGTAATTAGTGAGCAAAAAACAGCTGATTCCATTTTATCACCTAACACAGCACAACAATTTAGCGATGGTATCAAAGCCGCCATCGAAAGCTATCAGGAGTAATAATGTCTCAGATTTATGATTTAGTGTCGAAACTGCAAGAAAGTATCGACAATCTCGACGCGATAATTGAAGGCGACGAGTCAACCACTGTCAACATTAGCGGAGTTAAGAAAGGCAGTATTGATAAACGGATAAAAGATCATTTTTCCGAGTTGAGGGCGTTGCTGTCAGGCCGTGTGTCATTTAGAACCCGCGCTGAACTATTGAGCACTTGGGATCTGCCAAACAACACGTTAGCCGAAGTGTGGGGTGATAATGAAAAAACAAATAACGGATTATATGGTTTTGAGGATAATTCCTGGACAAAATCCAAATATGACCACGTCAGCTTAATTAATGAGCAGTTGGTGACCATTGATACTCAGATAACAGGCATCCCAAATCTGGTTAATCAAACTCTGGAATCATCAGGCATAGTGAGCGACGGCGGTAGTCCGTTAGTTATTGTTGATGCTGTAAATCTATTAAAAAATGAAGACAAAATACAAACCGCGTACCTCGATAATAACGATTACGCAGCGCTGATGTTTACAGAAAAAGGCGATGTGATAATACCGATATTGCGCAACCTGTTTTCTGACATTCGTACACTAACGAGTCAATCTATCAGCGGCGATCGGATAGATACAAAAGTAATGAATGTGAGCGGCGGTGATATTGCGTTAAATGGTTTAAACATTATCAATGGGAATGCCAATTATGACGTTGCATTTGTTGATGATAATGGCAACGTTGGCTTTGGTTATATTAATGGAGAACTGGTGACGCCAGCCCCAGCCGAAACTGATGTTGAAGCTCAGCTGTTCGATACGGACGAATACAACTATGATTTTGCGGTAACGGATGAAAACGGCAATGTCTCATTTGGTGTTAAAAACGGTAAATTATTTAAAGACACGACTGATGATATTGCGGCAATACAAACTAGAGATGCACAAAACATCTCAAATAGCTTGGCCTTTTCAGCCGCAAAAAATCACGAATTCGCGGGTAGCACCTTTAAATACAATACTTTTGTGGTTGCTGGTCAGTCATTAAGTGTCGGTGCCGAAGGTTGGCCGCATTTATCACGAAATCAAAATCTTGGCAATTTAATGATTGGTGATGATACTCGGCAATATACAACGACTGCCGACGCATATGCACCCGTGGGGCAGCTAGTATTTAAACCGTTAGTTGCCAACACTGTCTACGGTTCGTCGCTATTAACCGATGCTGAAATACTAAATATAGTACCGGGCACAGGCACGCGGGGCGAGCATGTTGGCGTCGGCATGGTCAACATGGCAAAAAGTCTCTTTAATCAATGGCGCAATACCGAAGATGATACCGATCATGTTTTTGTCAACGTCGGGGTTGGGCAAGGTGGGCGAAATATTACTCAGCTCAGCAAGATTAATACGTCAGATGCAATCAATCGTTACAATTGGTTCCTAGAAGCGTTAGACGCCGTGAGTGCTAACGCTGCCAGTGAGTCATGGGGCGTAACTGCTATTTTATGGATGCAGGGCGAAGATGATTATCATAGTGACAACCCGCCACTGGACGGGCCTATTTTAACAAAGCTAGGCTACAAAGCGGCGTTAAAAATACTGCACAACGATATGGTTATTGATGCGGCGTTAAAATCAGGGCAACCCAAGCAGCCTGTCTTTTTGACCTATCAAACGGGTGCGAAATTTACCCGCGATTTAGACGAAAACGGCAACCCCGGACTATACATCGGTATGGCACAACTTGAATTTACTGATGAAACGCCGGGTGCGGTGATGGCTGGGCCAATTTATCCGTACTCGGACAAAGGTGGTCACCTTGACGCTAATGGTTATCGCTGGTACGGACAAAAATTAGGCCAAATCTATCATAAAGTTGTAACGCTGCGAGAGCAATGGCAACCCCTACGGCCGATTAAAATTACTCAGGTCAATGATAATACCCTGCACGTTGATTTTCATGTGCCGTCGCCGCCCCTAGTTTTTAAAGCCCCTTATATCGGCGATTATTACCAAGGTAGTGAGTTGAAAATTTATGCGAACAAGGGTTTTTCAGTGAGCGATGATACTGGGCCGTTAGGGATTTATTCCGTTGAAATAATTGGACAAACAATTGTTTCGATTAAAACTATCAAACCAATCGGGGCTAATCCGCATGTATGGTACGCCGATGCCGAAAATTATAGAGGCAATGGCAATCTTTGCGATTCTGACCACACTATATCTTTAGACAAATACGAATATCGGCCTGAATGGGGCATGTACGAAACCGCCAATAAAGAAGAATTTGTAAACAAACATTATCCGCTAGAAAACTGGTGTGTCGCGTTTTATTGCCCAGTTGGATATGAATTAACTATTTAATAAGAAAAGAGGAAATATTCATGAGTTTTATCGTAAAAATACCCGGCGCTGATTTTAGTAACTCAGGTCTGCCTAAGTTAAGTCGCACTGTAATGAGCTTTCCTGCTGCGAATCTTCAAGGACTGTGGTTGGCGCAAGATGGCGCGGTTGGCGCGGGAGTGTCTAGCCTGTCAGATTCAGCAGGTAACAACAATACAGCCACACTGATGTCCGATTTCGTCCCTCCAGTGCGAACTAGCGCGGGTTTGCAATCTGTCGCAGGGCCTGATCAATCTTTTATTTTTGATTCTGGCATTAAATTATCGGCGCAGAATACGGCTATTATATGTGCAGTTTCTCTAACTGATTCAGCAACAACGGACGCATGGGAGGCGTTTATGAGTGATACGCAGTCGGGCATTCAACGCTCTAAGTCTACGCTGAGCAATGTAGGAACGAGACCATCATTAGTTGGTCGCCACGATAAAGATGGTACAACTTTGGCTGGTAATTTAACGTTACTTGATCGATCTGAATTGTATTTCCCGACTTATTTAAAGATAGCGCCGACGGCGACGTATGGCTTGCTCACGGAACCCTTTATTTACGCTCATGCTATCAATAATGAAAAAATGAATGTCAGAACGTACAGCGGTTTTTCATCAGATCAAGAAATCATATCATCACCTAGCGATGCAATTAATCTTTATGCTGACGCTGGTAATTTTTGTTTCGGGCACTGGCGAAATGGTAGCCCAGAAAACAATCAGTCCCACGGTGTGTTATATGCGGCAGCATACTATGACAAAGCATTAAACGAGGAAGAGATGACGGCCGCAATGGCTGCAATGGCTAAACTCGTTAGAGAACGTGGCGTCGCAATATGAGCCATGTTTTACAAACGCTTTACGCATCGGCCCCGGTCGATGATGTGATTATTCATACGCTTGAACTAAGTCACCCCGCGTTTTCTGTACCTGGTCATCCGGCTGGCTTAATAAGACTGGCACAAGGGTTTGATGATATCAATGTGATCTTAGAAGATGCCAGCACCGCGACTTTTAAAGCCAGTGGCTTTGGCGTGTCATTGCCCCAAAAATCGGTTAATGGCCGTCAAGATCTTACGTTTAAGCTCGATAACGTCACCGGCGAGGCAATTCAATCTATTGATGCGGCGCAAGAGGCCGGCGGAAGAATTGCCGTGACTTATCGCGCTTATGCAGGCAGTGATTTGAGCCAGCCCGGCCAGCCGCCTGTGGTAATGACAGCCATATCTGCCACTGCCGACTATTCGTCAATCAGCATTAACGCCAGCTTTCACGATCTGGTTAATAAGGCGTGGCCGTTTCGGCGTTATACCCCCGATTTTGCCCCAGGACTAAAATACTATGGTTAAAACAATAGTTAAAAAAATGAGAGCTAATCAAGCAGCTAGCCATTGGTCTGATCGCTATTTAACAATCCCCTATATCGATGGTGGACGCACCGCCGCCGGTTTGGATTGCTGGGGTTTATGCCGTGAGGTATTACACCAACAATTTGGCTTACCTAAACTTGATGGTTTTGGCTCGATCTCGCCTGATGATAAAACGGCAATAACCCGTGCTTATCATCAAATTGAGCCGCAGTTTATCGAAAGTGCCCCAATACCCGGTGCTATTGCTGCCGGGTTTAAGGGTGATTTGCTTATCCATGTTGGCATTGTAGTAGAGAGTAACGGTCTAAAAATATTGCATACCAGCAGCCGCCACGGTCCGAGCAAGATCAGCTTGCGCACCTTTTATCGTTTATTTTCGAGAGTTAAATGCTATGTCTATAATCCAGCCTACAATTCGAGTATTCCCGAATAAATTAGATAGCGCCCTGTTTGAGATCCACCACGGCGAGGCGGGCGAAACGCTGCATCAGTGGTTAGTCGCTAACGTCCGGGCTTATAACGTGCGTGAGGTGCCGCTGTTTAGTGCAGTGCTAAATGGTCGGTTATTGCCTCCGGAGCAATGGCAAAGCTATCAGCTAGCCAGTGGTGATGAGCTCGCGTTAACCGTCGAGGCGAAAGGGGGTGCTATCCTCTATGCCATTGTGGCGGTGGTGGCTGTCGGCGCGGCGATCTATATGTCCAATCAGATCCCCGACAATTACAACAACACGACCCCCGACGGTTCAACGATTTATGATGCTAATGCGCAGGGTAATCGGCCGCGGCTGATGGGAATCATTCCTGAACTCGCTGGGCGGCATAAGATATTTCCAGATTTACTGAGTCAGCCCCGACGTCAATTTATTAATAATGAGCAGTGGCAGTTTTTAATGGTGGCCGTTGGGGTTGGCGATCATCAAATTAATGCGAATGAAATTTTTATTGGTGAAACGCCGGTTGATCGATATGCCGGTGATATTGATTATCAGATATTCAGCCCTGGTGAGAATGTGACAGGGCATGAAGCACACCGTAATGTATATACTTCTGCCGAAGTTGGCAGCACTTCGGGCACGTCAGGGCTAGAAATTAAGGGGCTGACTAGCCAAATTGGAGCGGGCAGTTTTTGGACATTTTCAGGTAATAGTGCTACTAGACTTAAGTACTTCACATGGAATAATGGTAGAAAAGAAGAATATTATGAAACATATTCTGAATTAAGAGAAGTTAAACTACCGTCAGATTGGTCAGCCGGTAATTTTGTAACATTTAGTGATACGCCCCGTATAAATGTTGATTATGAAATCGAGTTTCTGAGTCTGGGTGCATTTCAACCGAACGAATTAACATGTTCCGATCCGTCATTTGAGCTAGAAGTTGGCGATGTGTTTTCAATTTTAGGCACGACATTTGATAGTACAATTGAATTAGAGTGTTATGAAATAATCAGTGGCGGTGTCACAACTTATTTATGTCGGGATAATATAACTAAATCAGAGAATGTCTGGCCATACGCCATGGCTCCCAACTTGCCCACGATTAGACGTCAGACCTCAAATGACGGCGCTTATCGCATAGTTTCTGTTAGTCGTGGGAAGCTGAGCCTGCAAAAAACGGATGAGCATGTTGACGAGATTAGTTGGAGCGTGTTTCATGCCCAATCGCGGGCCTCATGCGTTGCAACTATGGGATCTTCTGGTGACGGTCTTTTTGTTGGGCCATTTTTTGCCTGCCCGGCGAATGAAGTTACTGATACTTTATGGCTCGATTTTAGCCTGCCGCAAGGTCTTGGCAAATTGAAAGATGATGGGACATTTGGGCCGCGTGGCGTTAATTTATCCATTCAGTACCGTCCCGAAGGTGGGGGGGCATGGATTACGGTACCGTATAGTTTCAGTGATTCGACCAATGATCAGCTTGGTGAAACGATGAAAATTAATCTTGGTTCAGCAATTAGGCCAGAGGTTCAAGTTCGGCGTGATAGCTTAGCAGTAGACTCGACCCGCATTTATGACAAAGTTGAATGGATTCGGTTGAAGTCGGAATTAAAAAGCGCAGTTAGTTATGAAGGCGTTACAACGATAGCGATTAAAATACGTGGCACTAATAGTTTGGCATCGGGTGCTGAAAATAAGTTTAATATTATCTCGACCCGTAAGTTGCCTGTGTATGAAAACGGCGCTTGGTCTGCCCCTGTTGCCACTACCGACATTGCACCATTCTTTGCTCATGTGATTAAGGATGTTGGCCACGGTGACGGCCAAATAGGACTCACCGAGCTGGAACGCCTGCACGTGATATGGGCTGGCCGCAATGATGATTTTTCTGCAGTATTTGATAATGACAGCACCCTATTTAATTCGTTAAAGCGTATCCTTGGCCCAGGCTTTGCTGTACCGACATTAGATTATGGTCAAATCATCCCGGTGCGCGACGAACCCCGAACCGGCTTTGATTATATGTATTCGCCGGATAATATGAAAACGCCGCTTAGCCGTAATATTAAACTGTTTGATCCCGATGAGCCGGATGGTGTTGAAGTAGAGTTTTTTAGTGCCATAACATGGAAGCCTGAAACCATTTTATGCTTACTGCCTGGTGATTTGGGGATAAGACCAAAGAAAGTCAGGGCTTTCGGCATTACCGACCGCACCAAAGCGTGGCAATTTGGGATGCGCAAGCGCCGAGAAATCCGCTATCGCCGTACTAAGTATAGCTTTAGCACCGAAATGGACGCGCTCAACAGCAGTTATTTAAGCTATGACGCGCTGGCTGATGATATCCCTGGATACTCACAAACCGGCAGGGTAACCGCCGTGAATGGCCGCACCTTATTACTTAACCAGTCGTTAGACTGGGGCACCGGCTCCCATTACATATCACTGCGCAAACCCGATGGCACATTATCGGGTCCGTACATCTGCACAGTAGGCAGTTCTGATGATCGTGTGGAATTAAATACCAATCTAGACTTTGTGCCGGATTGCTCGGGTAGAATGGAGCCGCCATTATTCCAGTTTGGCGAAGCAGAGCGTTGGTGCTTGCCTTCATTAATCACCGATATAAAACCCCAAGGAACAGATCGAGTTAGTGTAACCGCTGTCAATTATGATGAGCGAGTCTATGCAGATGATGACAATATTCCGCCAGCCTAATAACAAAATAACAAAAAAACAAAAAAACAAAAAAACAAAAGGAGCCTCAAGCTCCTTTTGTTTTGCATATCGCAAAGATGTTTAATATATTGAAAAAGCGAGTTTTCTCATTTTTCGCACTCAACGCTGAAAGTTTTTGCGCGCGGCATCATTGTTAGATGAAACCGCGTTACTGAGTTGCATGATGTACGTTGACTTAAACCCTGTCAGAGCCAAAATGTGTGATGACTTAGCTCACAGTGACTTTACCTCCATTCAAGAACGTATTCAGACCTATCAACAATATAAATCAAGCCAGTGCAGCCTAACGAAAGAAAAGCAACCAGTGGCATTACTGCCTTTTAGCCATTCTCAAGATAAACACGCCATTGCATTTTCGTTGGAGGATTACCTAGAACTTGCCGATTGGAGCGGGCGTGCTATTCATCCCCAAAAGCGCGGTTACATCGACAGTAAAACCCCTAAACTAATCGACACACTGGGCATTACTGAGGATGACTGGATAGAAGTGATAAAAAACTTCAGACGACATTACGGTAATTTCGCAGGTACAGAGCAAAGTTTAAGGCGCTGTGCTAATGAACATCATCACTGTTGGTACAAAGGTGTTGGCTGACTAAAACGAGCCTTATTTTGACCTTATCGGTTTATAACCGAGGATTAGTTACGCCCATTTGAGCTTTATAGCGCCATCAGCATGCCTTTTATCCCCCAAAAACTAAATAATGATTGTTGTCTTCGCGTCATTAGAGTTTTTTAATTTTAAAATCTTAAACATATCTTGATTGATAGTGAATTGCGGTAAAACACGCACAAATAGCATTGCACTAAATCAATTACGATCTACCTATTTCAGATTCATATATTAAGTGTGTATTTGTGAGTGTCCTAAATTACTCCTCGCCAAATTACCCCTCTGAGAAAACTGCTGCTTTTCGCAGCATTTGGTTGACTCTAAATTCTCTTGGCTAATTTGTAACCTTATTGCAAATTCATATTGATTTTTATCTTTTTATAGTGATATTTCAAAAAGTTATCAAAATAATGGCTGTAAAACGTGCATGTACACTTCACTTTGGTCGAGTTTCGCACTTATCGCTAGTAATTCATTGTTTTTAATCATAGTATTGGTTTGAATTCTATTAAGGATGCTTTTGTATTGAGCATGCTTGATGTACATTTGTTCTGTATATACCGCAAATTTTAAACAAGGGAAAGTCATGAGAAAAAATCTATTAGTAGCAGCTACAATGCTGACAATTTTGTCTGGTTGTGCTTCTGTACCAATGGAAAGCAAGGATAAATCGGATCTAGCAAAGAAGTTTAGCGCTCCTTCAGCCGGTAATGCAGGATTATATGTATATAGATCGGGTAGCTTTGGCGGCGCTCTAAAAAAAGATGTATTGCTTGATGGAAAGTGTGTCGGGGAGACAGCTCCAAATGTTTTCTTTTATAACGAAATAAGTGGTAACGAAGAACACAAAGTATCAACTGAATCAGAATTCTCACTCAATGATTTATTAATTAGTGCAGAAATTGGTAAAAATTATTTTGTTCGACAATACATGAAAATGGGAGTTTTTGTTGGAGGGGCTGGGGTAGAATTAGTTAGTAATGACAAAGGCAAAAAAGAAGTATCAAAATTAAATATGGCAAAAAAAGGTTACTGTAGTAAATAGTGCAACAACCATAATCTGATGGTGTAGTGCGTCAGTTCCATTGTGATTTTTAACTTTAAAATCTGTGTAGTGGTACAGTGAATTTGGCCACCTAACTAGAGGTGATATACTCACCTCATATTAATTTAGGTGACATTATGAG
>JABSRT010000034.1 GCA_013214945.1 Gammaproteobacteria bacterium | reverse complement strand
CTAGCCATGATGCTACTCCCACTCTCGTTTAGTAGGACTCTAGCCTAGTACAAAAAGTAATTAGCCGTCTAAAATTTGTGGGTGTCTAATAAACCTTGCATGGTAAAGCGCGGTTGCGATTGCACCAATCGGTTGTTAACTTCCCACGACTTTCCTACCAAAGACTTGCCCACAAAATGTTTACCTATTAACGGCTGACCATCATTAATGCGCACAATAGCTTGGTAGGTTTTTTGTATTTGACCGAATTCAAATAAATGATGATATAAATGACGCGTTGCTGGGTTCACCGAGAAAATAACCAGCCCTGCTGTGACTCTATCTAAGCGATGAACTGCTTGTAAAGATTTGATCCCTGTGGCGCGGCGCAGCCGATTTAAAATATTAGACACCCACGTAATTTAGACGGCTAAAGTTCTTTATCACTTCTATTCAACCGTCTGGACTAATGCGTAGCCTATCAATCAGTTTCGGGTTTATGTCGTCAATCGAACCAAAAAGTTATGGGTGTCTAATAAATCTAAAAACCTGCTTGAGGTGTACTTGCATGTTGAATTCGGGAGACCGGCAGGTCACTGTAATATTGAGCTTCGAGAGATCACCAAATTAACATCGTTGCACAACTACCCCTTTGATGCTAGATTATTTCACTAGAATAATTTTCGATTAAAGCCATTGAATATAAAGTATATTTTTATAATTTTTTAAATCTACATTTCATAAAGTGATTACCAACACTGTATTGAGCAAGCGCTAACAACAGGTCATATATAAGTTTCACGACCAGCGAAATTTTAGCTTCTTCTCATTTAAACCCTAGCTATTAGAACTGAAGGAACAACGATAAATGTATGCTGAAATTATGGAAATAAACTGCCCTCTTAAGGGTGGAAAAAAATTAGTTAATTTATTAAACCAGCGAGGTGTAATAAATAATTATGAGCAGCTCAGTTCTGCGTTTGATAATTCTGACAATTTAAGAGCATACATTCAAGACAACTGTAAGCAAGATTTTATGAGCGTTCTACTATCCGGTGGTGACTTAGAAGAACATTTACAATTTTCTGAATTTATGGGAATAATATTTCCAAATAATAGCGTAGCTATTGATTCTGAAGTGTTTGATGATGAACTTAATGAAGACTTGGTTAAAGAATTACTTCAAAAAATATCAGCTACAACTCAAAATGAGTGGGTATTGAGCAACTTAAATATTGAGTTAGATGAAGATGAGGACGATGGTGAAGAAGTTGTAAATATTTCATTTGAATCCTTTGGTGAAGAGCATAATTGGGAGTTGTATTCTCCATTTTTTGACAGCTTGGTTGAAGATCTTCAACAGTTCTCTTTTGAATATTTGAAATCTGGTAAATTATTTATTGATCATGCCGCTGAATTAATTCCGATTTTGTACCTGCCTACTGATTTAGTAAGCGAACTAAATCAAGAGTTCGATACTGGATTTTCCAATGAGTTAGAATTCGATGATGAGTTTATAGTCTTTACGGGGAAAATGGCGCATAGAACCCGTGATGAAATGGCAGAACTAGCAGAAGAGCATGGGGCTAAAGTACAAAAATCTATAAATGGAAAAACAACAATTCTGGTTGTTGGTGCTAAGCCTGGAAACTCCAAATTATCTAAAGCCGAGGAATTTGGCGTAAGAATATTCACCGAAAGCGAATTTAATATCGTAGTTGACTATTAAGCAACAATTAAAAATTTCTAGGCCTAACAAATATTAGACACCCACGTAATTTAGACAGCTAAACACTCACCATTAAAGGTTAAATTTTATTGCTTTTCATTACCTAGTCACATGTATTGCTGGCCTGGCTGAGCAAGAGGCCCTCTCTGTCTCCTCCTGTCACCTGCTCTGTCAGACTAGCTGTCGCTGAGCGATAAATTACGCGCCGCACAAAAGGATCTTGGTTCGTTAGTCACAGGGTCAATAAAGTTGAGGGTTTTGGCTAATAGTTGTAGCGGCGCGTCAATATTGTCACTAGAGAATGGCTGTAGTACGGGATAGTATTTATCGTGTTTTATGCCAAAACCTAGGCATTGCATGTGGACACGCAGTTGATGGGTTTTTCCGGTGATCGGGCGCAGCTCAAATAATGCCTCAATGGCAGATTGCTCAATGCAGGTTATGATGGAATGACTATTACTTTCACCCTCGACAACTTGCATGGTAAAGCGCGGTTGCGATCGCACCAATCGGTTGTTAACTTCCCACGACTTTCCTACCAAAGACTTGCCCACCAAATTTTTACCAATTAACGGCTGACCATCATTAATGCGCGCAATAGCTTGATAGGTTTTTTGTATTTGGCCCGATTCAAATAAATGATGATATAAATGGCGCGTTGTTGGGTTCACCGAGAAAATAACCAGTCCTGCTGTGACTCTATCTAAGCGATGAACCGCTTGTAAAGATTTGATCCCTGTGGCGCGGCGCAACCGATTTTGCAGGCACTCATTAACAAAAACGCCACCGGGCGTTACCGGTAAAAAATGAGGTTTGTAGGCAACGAGAATATGCGCGTCTTGGTAAATTATTGTCTCTGCGGCCGCAATAACTGGCTCGCTTTCAACCTCGCGGTAATAATAAATCCGTTCTTGCGCCTTAAACGGGGATTGCGCCGTGATAAGGCTATGATCATGACGATGTACTTTGCCATCACTTATGCGTTGCTGCCAAATAGCAGGGTTAATGCGAGGGAATTTTATGATCAAATACTCGAGTACCGTTACAACGCCAGGGTTTGTTTGGGGTAAGCTCAGCACTGAGGCATACGGAGAAGTGATCATGGATTATCCAAAACTGGGAATATACCATGAGTTCCGCGCGCTAATAAACATTATCATCACTCGCTCGAAATAATTGCTGTTTATTTATTTTCATGTTGAATTCGGGTTTCTGTAAATTCTTGTAAGGAAAAATTAATAAAACTTCGTAATCTTGGGGTCATCTTCTGATCACGATAATACAAGATAGAAATCTGGCGTTGGCTTAACTTCCAATCAGGTAGTATTTGTACAAGGTTTCCTGACTGCATATCGGATTCAAGCAAAATTTCGGGTTGAATAATTACCCCAAGACCAGACTTTGCAGCATTAACTAAGGCATGACCACTGTTTACTGTCACCATACTATTTGGCTTAACTTCAACTTGCAGTTCATTTTTATGCCATTTCAATGAGGATCTAGCCGCGGGCGTAAATAATATAATCTCGTGATTCAGTAGCTCACTTGGGTGGTTAGGTATTCCGTGTTCCTGAAGATAGGACGGAGCTGCGCAAGCAATCATTTTATAAGGCATCAGAGTTCGTTGAATTAATCGACTGTCGGGAACCTTGCCAATGCGAAAAGCAATATCGACCCCCTCCTCGACTAAATCTATAGTCCGATCTGTCAACACAATATCTATTTTCACTAAAGGATATAAATTTCGATACCGTTTTAATGCTGGCATTAATAGCGACGAGCCAAAAGAAATAGGAGCAGTAATGCGCAATGCCCCTTTAGCTTCGGTTGACTGAGCTTCTGCTTCCATGTCGGCTAGCGATACTCGTTCAATAATATCTTTGCATTGCTCCAAATAACTCGCGCCAAAATCAGTTAAATGTTGCCGGCGAGTCGTTCTATTCAAAATGCGAGTTCCGAGCCGATCCTCTAATGCTGCAATATGTTGACCGATCATTGCGGGCGTCAAATTAAGTTGAATAGCGGCAGCACTCATTGAACCAGCATTAACGGTAGTTATAAAAGCTTTCATTGATTGAAATAGATCCATTTGATAGCAACCCTTTAAAGTGTTTAAAATAATCAACCAATTATAAAGTATTAGATATCAATTATGATTGTTTTTATCAAAAAAACGGAGAACATCATGATCGAATCACGCTTTAAAAATAAAACTATCCTTGTTACAGGCGCTGGCACTGGTATAGGTAGGGCAGCCGCTTTACATTTAGCAAAAGAAGGTGCCCATCTTGCCCTCATAGGGCGACGACTTGAGCCCCTTCAAGAATTAGCTCGAGAGATCGAGAATTTCGGTGGTTCCGCTACGGCTTTATCCTGTGATATTACAAAAACAGAATCACTATCAATAGCGATCAATAAAATCACAGATCTATTTGGTGGTCTTCATGGGGTATTTGCCAATGCTGGCATTCTTGGTGAGCTAAAACCATTGTCAGAAACCAATCTCGAAAATTTCGATAGCCTAATTGATATAAATCTCAGGGGTACCTTTTTGACCATAAAGCATTGCTTGCCATTACTCGAAACCGGGGCAATTGTTATTAATGCATCATGGACGGCACAATCGGTGATGCCAGGCACAGGAGCTTATGCAGCAACAAAAGGTGCGTTGCTCTCTATGATGAAAACTCTTGCCGTAGAACAAGGGCAACGCGGCATTAGAGTTAACGCAATTAGCCCGGGGATCATATTGACACCAATGGCAGACGAAGCATTAGATGCCGCGGTTTCACATAAGCTTGCCGATCACACTCCATTAAAACGTAACGGCGTGCCAGAAGATATTTCAGGAACCGTTGCTTGGCTTCTTTCTGAGGATGCAGCCTTTGTAACAGGGCAAGAAATCACAATTGATGGCGGATATACAATTGGAGGGGTAAGACTCTAGTCTATTAATATAATCGACCAGCATTATTGAAGTTATTCGTAGCTTCAATAATGTACAAGTAACTGTAATAAAGTGAATATAAGGACACTAACAAATATATTTAAGAAGATCCGGCTTGCATTTAAGTGCTGTAAAATTAGAACTGTCCCACGACAGTGACAAACATAGTCGATATGTTGATTAGCCGCCGAAAAACAAAATTTGGGACAGTCATAAAAAACAGCTCCCCCCAGCCAAAGAGTGTCTATAAGCTAGTTTTGTGACCTTACATTGTGCTAAATCGCCACTGTAATTGGCCTTAAGTGGCATTTTAACTTACAATGCCGCGACGTTATTTCGCTATTGTTGTGATGGCAAATACCATAATTTTTGTTGCTGTGAGTCCGCTTAGGATATCGCCGCAGCAGGGCTCGTGCCAACGTGCAGCCCGTAACTATTACCTAGCTTAATAAGACCTATCCGATGACTAAGTTTAACTGCCCGTTATGTTCGAACCCCCTACAATCAAACCCTGATACACGAGGATTAAGTTGTAGCAATAATCACCAATTCGATCGCGCTAAGCAAGGCTACTTCAATTTGTTACCGGTTCAGCATAAAAAGTCTAAGCAACCGGGCGACAGCAAAGAAATGATTACTGCGCGCCATGATTTTCTCGCTGGCAACCATTACCAGCCATTGGCCGAAAAAATCAGCCAAGTGATAAACCAGCAGGTAGAAAATCACCCCGCTAATAGTTTTACCATGCTCGATCTCGGCTGTGGTGAGGGTTATTACTCACGCATAATTAAGCAGCAAATTCCGACTATCGAGCAATACGGCATCGACATTTCAAAAGCTGCTGTCATTAGCGCAGCCAAAGCCGATAAAACCGCGCACTATGCCGTGGCAAGTTCTGACAAGCTGCCGCTAGTCAACGACTGCATCGACTTAGTGCTTAAGGTCTACGCACCGTCTAATGATGATGAGTTGCAGCGCGTAGTAACTGACAATGGTTTATTGTTAATCATCACCCCTGCGCCCCGCCACTTGTGGCAACTGCGTGAATTTATTTATCAAGACGTGCGCGCGCACGATACCCAAGATAGCCAGTTTGCTGGTTTTAAATTGCTTGAGTCACAGCAATTGAGTTACAACATCTGTCCTACTGGGGAGCATCGCATTGCCTTATTGCAAATGACCCCCTTTGCATGGCGCGCCAATGAGCAAGTGACCGCCGATATTGCCGCAGCAGATGGTCTTGAAATTGAGCTTGATTTCATTATTAATCTTTACCAACGTATCGTTGATTAATCAGCAATCCTGAATTCAGAGTTTTAAAGGCAATAAGATGATCACGCAAAAAATATTTATTATTGGTTTACCACGTACCGCGACCACCAGTGTCTGCGCCGCGATGTTAGATTTAGGCTTTACCACAGCGCATACCGCCTACACCAAGCAAACAATGATAAACGCTCAAGTTATTGCCGACACCCCGATATTTTGTGACTATCAAGCGCTTGATTTAAGCCATCCCGGCTCAAAATTTATCAATTTGAGCCGTGATTTATCAACTTGGTTGCCATCGATACGTCAGTTGCTCGAGCGGATGTTTGTTAATTTACAGCGTGATGACGGTGGTTCAAACCCCACCTTAAGACGTTGCTATAACGAAGTGTTTTCCCCATTAACGCTAGAAAACATTGCCAGCGATCAGTTTTTAACCGACTGTTATAACCGCCATCAACACCGCATAACCGAGTATTTTGCTAATCGAGCAGACGACTTGCTGACGATTGATATCACCGACCCTGACAGTTTTAACCAGCTGTTAAGCTTTGTTGACGCGACATCAACCAACGCAGGTTTTAGTCACATGAATATTGGCGGTAAGGTAACGGCTTGGAAAAAAGTAAAACATCCGTTAAAAATTGAATCGACTAACCGTGGAAAAATTGATCCAGTATAAGCTCCTGCTAATTTCGCCTTAATTGGCGTAAAAATGTCCACCATTTTTACGCCAATTAAGGTAAACTCCCCGCTTTATCATTACCATTAGTTATTATGTTTGAATTAAAATATCATACCCCGACAGCTTGGACTGATGCAGTGTTAGCTGACTTCACCAGCTTTTTGCAAGACCATGCAGCTGCAGAGAAAAAAGCCTCAGCAATGGCTATTTCAATGCTTGGTCACTATGCCGACCGTACCAAATTAGTCAAAGCAATGACCGATTTAGCGATTGAAGAATTAATTCATTTTAAGCAAGTACTTAAATTATTACACACCCGAAATGCGCCGTTAGGACAAGATCATAAAGATCCCTACATTCACCAAATTCGGGCATTGTTTCGTCGTGGTTCAAATGAGTTTTTTCTCGACCGACTATTAGTAGCTGGTATTATTGAAGCCCGTGGTTATGAGCGCTTTTCAATGGTCGCTGATGTCCTAGAGCCTGGCAAAGATCAAGAGCTATATGCTGCCATCGCTAAGTCAGAAGCAAAACACAAAGACCTCTTTGTTGAACTTGCTTATGAGTATTTCGACAAAACTGAAGTCGATGTTCGGTTAGAAGAGTTACTAATCGCTGAAGCTAAAATATGCGAAGGTTTAACCTTTAGAGCGGCTTTGCATTAAGCTTAGTTGCTCGCCGGTGCGATAAACCACCAGCATTAAAAATATCAGTAACTGCGGCAATGTTTAAATTGCTGTGGTTGCCTTCCTTATCAAGCAAACTTCTCAACAATATCACTTCATTAATCGTTAATAATTACACCAAATCTTAATTGCGTACCATTAGACTAAAGCAACCGTTTTTTGAGCTAGCCAATGGCTCTGATCCCTTGTGTATTTATTTAGTTAAGGTAGATTGAAAGACCTTAATATTTAAATATAAGGAACGCTATGTATAAGGTATTAATCGCCGACGATCACCCGCTATTTCGTGACGCAATAGTCCATATAATTAATCAGACGTTCCCCGGCACTATCACACTTGAAAGCCAAGACATTGACTCAACGTTAGCATTAGCCAACAGCAATGACGATATTGATTTGATATTGCTCGATTTGAATATGCCGCCCATGATCGGGCTTAATGGCTTGCTTGACCTTCGGAATCAATGCCCAACAACTCCGGTCGTTATTATTTCGGCCGAAGAGCAAAAAAACACAATAATACAAACCATTGCCTATGGCGCAGTGGGTTTTATTCCCAAATCATCATCTAAAAGCACGATTGCCCAGGCATTACAGAGCATCTTTAGTGGCAATGTCTATTTACCTCCCGATATTATCATCGATCAAAGCGACCAAAACTCAGCACCAGACCACACTAACCAGTCGTTAAAGATTAAGCTTGAGATGATGTCTTCGTTAACCAGACGTCAGCTGATGGTATTAAAGCGCATGACCAAGGGCGAGGCGAATAAACAAATCGCTTACAATCTTAATATTTCAGAAGCGACGGTAAAGTCTCACGTTTCTTCAATTCTTAAAAAGCTTGGTGTGTATAACCGAGTTCAGGCGGTGCTAGGTTGCAGCGATATCGACTTTAATCAAGAGCTTAATCAAAATATGAGTGCATTCAAAATAAGTGCTAAAGCCACTTAACATTTATGTTCATTGGCGGTATCAGACAACGTACCGCGCTTGATTGCTATCAGTAATTGCTTACTCAGTTGCTTTAAAAAAACCATGATACATTGTGGGGTTATCGCGCTAATTTCAGGGCTGTCGATATCATCATAATTTGAGAATTTAAGTTTCGCTAGTGTTAACGTGGCGCGAATAAACACCAAATCATCGCTTAATAACAATAAAGAATTACCGATATCATTAAGCCTGCTGCTTGGCCTAACATCCAGTGCGCTAAAGAGCACCAGATGATGACTGTTACTAATAAACAGCGCTGCCATTGCATAGCAATGTCCCTGTGTTCGCGGCGCTAAAAATGACGGGTAAGCGCCAATAATAAAACGAGTAATTGATGCAACCGCATGCTGCGATGATGATATTTTTGCAACCACCATGCAGTCACTCTCATTAACTGCTGTCGCCATGTAATCAACAGAGCCTTGGGTTAATTGCTCAGTGGCCACCTGATATAAATCACTCAAAAATTTCGGCACTGTCTCCACTTGTTGGTTGACGCCATCAGGTAAAGGGCGCGTAATCACTTCGTTGTTATCGCCACGGCTTAATAATAACGTTGGTGCAAGCTGGGTTAACTGCGGGATCAGTTTAGAACATACGGGCTTCAGTGGCTTTACCCTCTTTACTGTCGAACATTGGCCCTTGTCGTTGTTATGATTGACCAATTTTAAGTTATGTCTGCTTGGTTTGGATAATGGCAACTTAAGCTGTTCTAAACCTTGCTGCGCGTAGTCAAGCTCGCTCTGACAACCTGCTGCTAGCTGTATATTTTGATAATAAGCGGTTAGCAGTTGGTTTATCGCTGGCGAATATTTTTTAATGTTTTGATATGAATTATTAGATTGATATGAGTTATTAAATTGAGAGCTGAGCGGCGGATTATCGCCAATAAACTCATTTAATATCTGCGCTGCCCCAGTGGTGTTTTGGTTACTGACAATAATATTAAGGGCAAACTGCTGGTTTTTATTAAGGTTAAATTGAGGAGTTACTAATTCAGCGTCAATTGATTTTAATAAGTCAGCGAGTTGGTGTTGATGCTGTGAAAAATAATCAAAATAGCGAGCACTAAACCACCACCTGAGCAGCTGTCGGTGTTGATCAAATAGCTCGCGAGTTATTAAAGGTTTAGCGCGATAGTGCGCTTGCTTTCTCGATACAGGCTTCACTTTCGGTGCTGGCTGCTCTTTCAATGCTGTCTGCGCTGTCGATGTTGGCTGCGCTAATGGCTTAAGCTGCTTAATGATAGCTGCGACCTGCTCTGCCTCAACGTTTGCAGTTACTAAGCTAATGTCACTGGCTTGGTAATGCTGAGCATGGTAATTGACCAAGTCTGATACGGTTAACTGTGACAGCATTTCGCTGTCACCACCGTATTGATTACAGCGCAGCGGCGATGCATCACTGGCATCGACTTGCACCTGACGCAAGTGGTCGGCGTTTTGCTGCAAGCCGGTTAATTCGCGAAAGATCACGCCGCCATTAGCATCATCATAAACTTCTTCGGTTAGATCTTCACAGCTTATCACCGGATGCAGTAAGCCATTAAGCAAGTAATGTAGCCCAAGCAGAAAGCTGGTTTGGCACTGACTGCGGCAATGAAAATAGCTGACATTAGACAAGGTCGAGGCATTAATTTTTAAATCAGTTAATGAAGTGAGTTGAAACAGCGTTTCTGGCTGGCTAAAGGCACGGCTGCGCCGAAACACCAAATGTTCAACGCCGTGGCTAACGCCGCTATCGTCAACGGCTGGCGTATTGACCACAAACAGGGCACAAAATCCTTCATCGTTGCTAATGTTGAGCTGATTTAGACCGTTACTATGACAAAATTGAGCCAGAGCGGGATCAAGCGACTTCGTTTTTTTTTGAATGATTTTACTAACTAACTCACTATTAAGTAACTTACTACTACCTAACTTGCTGCGACCTAACTTACTACTAACTTGCGCCGCGATCATATTTTAAGTCGCGCGATGTCGGCATCGGCAATTTTGTGGCGGTTAACCCGCATCACCAACTCTTTAGTGGGTAGCGTTGCACTGTCGATTGCCTGTTGAATCAAATGATGATCGGGTGATTTACTGCATACCGGATCGGTTTTATCCATATCCCCTGTCATCATAAAGGCCTGACAGCGGCAACCACCAAAATCTTTTTCCTTTTCGTCGCAACTTTGGCAAGGCTGCGGCATCCAGCTGTCACCTCGAAAACGATTAAAGGCAAAATCTTGCTGCCAAATATCGCTAATGGATTTCTCTTTAACATTTGGAAAAGTCAGCGGCAGCATTTTGGCACTGTGGCAAGGCAGCGCGCTACCATCTGGCGTGACCGTTAGAAAAGTTGTGCCCCAGCCATTCATACAAGGTTTCGGCCGCTCTTCGTAATAGTCTGGCGTAACAAAGATAAATTGTGGACCCTTGCCTTGTTGCTGATCTCTAAATTGATTTACTGTTTGCTCCGCTGCAATTAACTGCTGTTGTGATGGCAGCAGGTGATCGCGGTTATCAAAGGCCCAGCCATAATATTGCGCTGTTGCCAGTTCAACATAATCGGCTTTTAGCTCGCAGCTTAAGCGTAAAATATCCGCTATCTGGCTAATGTTTTGCTTTGAAATCACAAAATTTAGCACCATTGGGTAACCCTGATCTTTAACCGACTGCGCCATCTTAAATTTTTGCTGGTAGGCATTGCCACGCCCAGCGATTGCGTCATTTACTTCTGGATCGGCACCTTGAAAACTTATCTGAATATGGTCCAAGCCAGCCTGCTTAAGCTTGGCTATCCGCTTTTCGGTTAAGCCAATGCCAGAGGTAATAAGGTTGGTGTAAAAACCCAACTCCCGCGCATGTTTAACCAATATTTCGAGATCTTTGCGTAACAGGGGCTCTCCACCAGAAAACCCTAGTTGCACCGCGCCCATCGCTCTAGCTTCGGTAAAGACCTTAAGCCATTGCTGGGTGCTGAGCTCATCTTTGATATCGCCCATTTCAGTAGGGTTAGAACAATAAGGACAATGCAGCGGACAATCGTAAGTGAGTTCGGCCAGTAACCATAACGGCGGACCGGCAGCGACAACTTGGTGATTACTCATGAAAAATCCACTTTTTTTCACTTGCTGTGGTTAAAAACTCACCAACATCAACACTTAAATCGCCAGCATCAGAAAATTTAACCATCAAGGCTGCCACTATTTGTTGAACGTTTTTGTTGCCATCGATCAGTTGCATTATTTCACCAGCCCCGCCATTTAATTTGACCATGCCCTCGGGAAACAATAAAACGAAACAATCTTGTGCCTGCTCCCATTGCAGGCGAAACATCGGATTAATAGCTGGGATCATTGCCGGTGTAATCATTAAAAAACCCTCTTGTGATAACTAGGCTCTGCGATGAGTCCTTGGTAAGGAGCGCGGTCTTGTTGATAAGCAAGTGTCATTGCGTCTAACATGCTCCACAAGATATCAAGCTTAAACTGCAGAATATTTAACGCCTCTTCCTGTGCCTCGCGGCTGGTAAAATGATCTAGGGTTATTTGCAGGCCGTGATTAACATCGCGTCTTGCTTGCGACAAGCGTATTTGAAAATAACTTAAGCCTTCACTGGCGATCCACGGATAGTTGGTTGGCCAACTGTCGAGTCGACTCTGATGAATTTGTGGTGCGAACATTTCGGTTAATGACGAACAGGCGGCTTGTTGCCAGCTCGCTTTACCGGCAAAATTAACATAGGCATCAACCGCAAATCTAACGCCTGGCAGCACGTACTTTTCATCAAGCAAATCTTGTCTATCTAACCCGACCGCTTCGCCTAAACGCAACCAGGCTTCGATACCACCAAGCGTGTCGTCGCCAACACTGCCGTCATGGTCCAAAATACGCTGGATCCACAAACGGCGCACTGACATATCCCGACAATTAGCCAATATTGCGGCGTCTTTAATCGGAATGTTTACTTGATAATAAAAGCGATTAGCAACCCAGCCGCGGATTTGTTCTTTGGTGCATTCGCCCTGATGCATGGCAATATGAAACGGGTGATGAATATGATAAAGCTGACCTTTGTCTTTAAGCTTTTGTTCGAATTGTTCTCTGGTCCATGGCTGCATCTTGGTGGTACCCCATTATTGCATTGAGTGTCTGCACTCAATTTTTATAATTATTTTTGTTATTTATTGCTCGGTGTTAAATCGTAATTTCCATGCCATCAACCGCAATTTCAACCCCGTTGTCCAACACAAATTGGTGCTGCGGCGATTGCTCATTTAAAATTGGATTGGTGTTGTTGATGTGAATAAGGATTTTTCGGTCAATATCAAACTTATTCAGTAATGCCACGGTGCCGAAATCGCCGTTTACAGGCATGTGGCCCATTTCAGATCCCAGTTTAGTGCCGACACCTTGGGCGATCATTTCGTCGTCGAGCCATAATGTGCCATCAATTAACACGCAACTGGCTTCTGATAAAATGTGCTCAACTTCAGGGGTGCTTTCGACAATTCCCGGCAAATAAAACAGATATTTTCCAGTGGCCAAATCGACAATTTTAAGCCCAATGTTATTGCCCGCGACAACCTGATCACGATACTTTGAATACGGTGGTGCATTTGATTCGATGGTTACCGGAATAAACTCGATGCCGTCAACGCCCGTTACTTGAAAAGATTGGCTTTGCTCATTCTCTGTTAGACCAGAATCTATTAAACCCGAATCTATTAGGCCAGAGCCTATTTGCTTAAAGTTGAGTCCGCCATGCCAATGTTCCAACAAATTAAACAACGGATAAGCACTCGACAAGTCTTCATAAACTACATCGGTACAGTAAACATCAAGTGGCAGCCCTTCGCGCAATGTTAATAGCCCGGTGGTGTGATCAATTTGACTGTCGGTAAGAATAGCACCACGAATATTGGTGCCACGAGAACCTTGTTCAGGCCAAAGTTGCGGTGATTGATTAATTTGCTGACGAATGTCTGGCGAGGCATTAATTAGCGCCCAATTTTTTCCATCTGCACTGACGGCAATCGATGATTGGGTGCGCGGTGTCGCTTTGATTGTACCCTGACGTAGTCCTTTACAGTTTGCACAGTGACAGTTCCATTGCGGAAATCCGCCGCCGGCAGCAGAGCCGAGGATTAATATTTTCATAGCTACCTATATAAATAAGTTGAAAATTGTTGCCCCGGTGACAACAGTTCAGTGACCAAGGGCAGCATAAGCTCGTTCGTCATTAACAGCCTATCTATTACTGATATAGAGTGTTACTTCAAAACCTAAACGCATTTCTTCAAAATCGGGTTTAATCCACATATATTTCTCCTGAGTAATTAACATTGTGATTGTCACTTGGACTTCTCTACTATATTTATTTGTCAGGCTCGAAAACATCCTACTTTAGATGGAAACTGCTCCGCCATCATAATGAAATAACCACTGGGCTCGACTTAGCACTGCAGCCACTTGCCGTTTTTCGCTGTTTGTTGGCGTATTTATTTATCACGCACAAGGCAGGATCTTCAATGGTTACGACGCATTCAAAACAACCGATACACTCACCGTAATTAATTGCCCCCGTTTGTTTGATAGCGTCGATACCACACTTTTTATTGCGGCATAACTGACAAGGCGAACCACATTCAACGCGTCTGGGGATCCATTTTAGCAATGGAAAAGCCCCAATTATCGCCAAACCCGCGCCAAGCGGGCACAGATAACGACAATAAAATTTATGAATTTTCAAACTTAGACCTAACAACACCAAGGCATAAAGCACAAACGGCCAGTAGCGATCAAAAAGTAACGTCACCGAGGTCTTAAAGGGTTCAATTTCTGCTAATTGCTCCGCTAAGGTTAATGAATAAAACGCACTGGCCACCAGCCCAATTAATAACAAATACTTAATTTTTTGCGCCCGATTATGATGCGCTGGTTTAATTCTAATTTGCTTAATTTTAAATTTAGCCGCGACCATCGCAATCAGCTCTTGCATGGCGCCAAAGGGACATAACCAACCACAGAACAAGCCACGCCCCCAAAGAAACAGGCTAACAAAAACCACCAGCCACAAAATAAAAATGATTGGATCAAGTAAAAACACTTCAAGATTAAAACCCTGTTTTAGCGACAGTAACAAGGTATATATGTTGACTACGGACAGCTGGCCTTGCGCATAAACGCCAATAAAACCGACCACAAAGAGCAATGAAAATAACCGTAATTTAGCCATCACCAACGCATTAGTGGCCCAGCGACTCGGCTTAATAAATAAGGCTAAAACCAGCAACAAATACGCCGCCACAATCACTATTTCTAGTTGGCGGCCTAGCCAAATCCGTTGCCATAATGGTTGAGGCTCTGTTGATTGTTCAATAACAGCGAGTTCGAATAGCTGGTCAGGCAGGCTTTGTTGCAGATTAAACCAATGCTGTTTTTGAGATAAGAAGGACTGGCTATAACGGATGCCCAGCGAAAGATCTATCGTTTGACTTAACTCAAAGCCCGATTGAGATTTAATCCGAAATATTTTAATTTGCTCAAATTGTGACAAATCTAGCGCAAATGAGGGGTCGTAATAGCTATAGAAATCGATATCACGCAAGTCGACCGGAAAATCACCCTGAGCGACTTTTAAGCGCGATGGCACGGTTTGCGGTACAAACTCATCGTCGATAAAAGAGTAGCTGCCCCGATTAAAAAACATCAGTGCATGCTCGCCTGGTTTTAAGTCGCTAAGCAGGCGCTGGTATTCATCGTCACCGAGTAAATTTCGCCCGACTATCGGAATATTAACAAAGGCCAGATACATATCGACAAAGGGTAAATCGTCGGCCAAATCGTCGAGCACTAACTCGAGCTCAGGGCGCTGTTGCAACGCCGCCTCTTTGCTTAACTGCCAGTGCGAAATATAGCCCTGACTAACCAACTGCGCTAAATCGAGTGGCTCAAAAAAATCTTGTTTAATAGCCCTGCTGGCGCTGGCTGTAAAACCGTCTAACATTACGCGGGCCACTTTCAAGGCCGAGCTAATAATGGTGTCATTAAGAACAAATACCGACACTGTCGCCTTGGTGACTCCGTCAAAATAGGTACTGTCATTTGAGTCTTTGCTGCGCGCGCCAATCACAAAACGCTCTTTGATCGAGTGCCCCTGATATTGCTTAATAAAGCGGATCATCGGCTGTTCACCCAGCCCATGTAAGAAGATTGGTTCGTGATGGTTCAATACTTTTAAATTGATCAAAATACCTTGGGGATCAAGTGCAATCAGCACATTGATTGTTTGACCGGAAAAACCAATAAAATGGGTGAAATCATCTGACTCGAACACATAACCCAATAACTCACTCAATTGATAAACTGGGGTTACTGCAAGTTTCGCATCAAGGCTGCCAACACGAGTGGCGCTGGGAAATAATTGTTTAATATCACTAGGGATTGGCGTCGCATCTTCATGAGCTGACAATGAATAGCTACCAGTAAATAGTAAAAAAATGATTAGAAAGCGTTTCAATATCATAGGAATATCGCTTTTGACTAAGCTGAATTTTGAATGGGTTTAGTTATCATCAACAGCAGTTTTACGACACGACAGTCGTATTGAAGCCCCTTACTTAAAAGGCCCCTACTTTCATGTTGAACATGCAAAAGGCCAGCCTATAAATTAGGCAGGCCTTCACAAGCAGGTGTTAATAACGATTTACATTGGTAATTTAAACGTCCAAACCATGCCGCCCTGATTAAAGTTCTTGATCCGTTTAGCTACTTCGCCGCCCCAAAGTGGTACTGCGCCGCCCCAGCCCGATAGCACTGACACATATTGCTCGCCGCCCATTTCCCACGTAATTGGCGTGCCGACGATGCCGGAACCGGTATTAAACTTGTATTTAATGTCACCAGTTTTAGCGTCAAAGGCCATTAGATAACCTTCAGGATTCCCCATAAAGACCAAGTTGCCAGCCGTTGTTAAGACGCCACCCCACAGAGGTGCATAGTTTTTATAGCGCCAAACTTCGTCACCTGTTTTAGGATCGATCGCCCGTAATACGCCAATATAATCGTCATGATTAGCCTTAATAGTGAAACCAGCTCCTAAATAGGCAGCCCCTTTCTTATACGCCGTTGGCTCGTTCCAGATTGACATTTGCCATTCATTTGACGGCACGTAAAAGAGCTCGGTATCTTTACTGTACGCCATTGGCATCCAGTTTTTACCACCTAAGAATGATGGTATTGCAACTACGGTGTTGCCTTGTTTACCATCGGCAGTTTCAGCAGGGTTGCCAGGACGAACAGCGTCATCATAAATAGGACGGCCTTTGCTGTCTAACCCTTTAGCCCAAGTGATCTTATCGACAAACGGGAAGCCACGAATAAAGGCACCATCTTCACGATTTAAGACATAGAAGAAACCATTACGATCGGCCGTTGCTGCCGCTTTAACTGTTTTGCCATCAACTTTGTAGTCAAATGGTATGAGTTCATTAACGCCATCATAATCCCAACCATCGTGTGGTGTAGTCTGGAAGTGCCACACTATTTTACCGTTGTCTGGATTGATTGCTAAGCGAGATGATGAGAAATAGTTATCACCTGGGCGTAGATGTGAGTTCCAGGGTGCAGGGTTACCCGTACCAAAAAACAACAGGTCAACATCGCTATCATAAGTACCGCCTAACCAAGGCGCTGCTCCGCCTGATTTCCATAAATCACCGGGCCAAGTTTTACCCGGCGCGCCGCCTGAAATTCCGGCTTCAATTTTCTTGCCATTTTCCCAAACGTAACCCATGTGGCCTTCAACGGTTGGACGTTCCCACGCGATCTTGCCGGTTTTAGCATCATAAGCTCTTACTTTACCGACAATCCCGAATTCGCCACCAGAGATGCCCGTAATAACCTTGCCTTTAACTACAATTGGCGCGGCAGTAATTGAGTAACCCGCTTTGTAGTCTTCTACTTTCTTTTTCCACACCACTTTGCCGGTGTCTTTATTCAACGCAATAAGCTTGGCATCGAGCGTACCGAAAATAACCAAATTATCATATAAGGCAACGCCACGGTTTATCACGTCACAACATGGCATGATGCCATCTGGCAGGCGAGCGTCGTATTGCCACAGTTCGTCACCGGTTAGGGCGTCAATTGCATAGACTCGCGAATAAGAACCCGTAATAAACATCACGCCATCTTTAATTAATGGCTGAGACTCTTGGCCTCGTTGTTTTTCACCACCTAAAGAGAATCCCCAAACTGGTCGCAACCCTTCAATCGTCTCGGTATTAATTAACGTAAGCGGACTATATCGCTGAGCTTTTAAACCCATACCGTAAGACACAACGTCTTGGGTCGTTGCCTGATCATTTAAGATATCTTCGTTGGTGACACTCGCACTCGCTGTTGCTGAGAATGCTAATGCCACAGCGGCTGATACCGTAATTAATTTATTTTTACCTGCTCTTTTCATTTGTTTTTCCTCGCCGGCTTACATTGTAAAATAATGGTATTGACGTCTGTGCGCCCGTTACCTTGGATTAAACTTTGCTCATTAGGGCCTTCAATTAAAAATACGTTGATCATTTCATTCACCTAAATTTGGGTTAATGATCACCAAGCGAGGCCAACTTTCTCTTGGTTCACTAGTTTAGTGCACAATTTAGGATGATTAATATTCAACCACGGGATGGAATATCATCATCAATTAGTATGAAAAACGTCCAGCAAGGCATGAAAATTACCAAGCTTATTGTGGATCGTAATATTGTGATTTTTGATAGTAAGTATGATGGCGCTTAAAAATAGCCGCCATTTCACCGTTACTTACCATTTCAGTAACGACATCACCAACGGCATAGCCTAATTGTCGATATTCATCTCGAACCGCCATGCCAATGTCCCATTGCTGACGTCCGAGCATTGGAAAGGCATTGCTCGCCAATTTAAATTGATCGCCTAATGGCTGTTGAAAATGTGTTATTTGACTGCGCAAGCCCATTGCCGCATCAACCTTGCTGGTGACCATGGCATCAACCGCCGCTTTAGTGCTCGCAAAATGCTTAGCTCGTTCGCGCAACCGGCCAGCAAAAGCAGTGCTAAGATAAAAATCGGGCACGCTGTCTATTTCAACGCCAATATCATGATATTGGAACATTGCCATTGTCGTGACATCATCGATTTTTTTGCTATTAAAGATTATTTGCCATGACTCAGTATGGTAAGGGCCGAACATATGCACGCGATCATGTACTAGTTCGCCAATATCATCGCGCAGTTGCGAATATTTTCGATCGTATGGCACTCTTAACATCAGATCTGCCACCGTTCTATTTAAGAAGTGACCTTTCCATAGGTTGTTTCTTAAATCACCTTCGACATTTTCATCGGCGCTGACCCAGTGCAGTCGTAATTTAACCCCAAGTTTATTGGCAATTGTGGTTGCGACATCAATATCGATACCGCTTGCGATGCCATTTTCATTGGTCGAAAAGGGTAAAAAATCACGATAAACGGCCACCACAATCTCTTGGCTTTCGATGATGTCGTCAAAAGATCTCGCCGTAGCCTGATGGCTCAGCAAGAGCCAACAGAGCAGTGTTAGGGCAACTAAGGGGTGTTTTTTTAATCGCAACATTATTGTTCGACACTAACAGATTCAAGCCATGTTCTAATTGACCATAGTGCTTCTTGGCTCAAATAATCAGCCATTTTTGGCATATAAACCGCGCCATTACGCACTGCTCCATTTTGTACGCGATACACAAACCACTCATCACCATCAAAATCGGTTGCTAAGGTCCGCAAATCAGGCGCAATGCCGCCCGATATACCTTCAAGACCATGACAACGTGCGCAGTTTTGGTTATAGGCGGAGGCACCAATTCTAATAATTTCTTTGCGTGTATCACCAACTTGTTCACGATAAGGATTACGCTCTTCCCATTCTTCGCCAAGTTGCGGAATACTTGAGGTATCCGAAGCTTGAGGAGTAACATCACCATGAGCCAAAGCACCAAAAGTGGTGAGCATTGCCCCAAATAACACGCCATAATTTAACTTATAGTTTTTCATCAATTACTCACTTTTTTATTATGGACCTGAGCCTAGGCCGTTTTTTTGACTGATTTCATTGTATAGATTAAATCGTGCTAGCCGAATGAGACTTTAGCTCCAACGTTGTCATTCTTTAGTAGGAATTTTCGTCACCACCCAAGACTAAAGCCATAAAATACAGTAAGTTAACAAAATGGCCGATTATTGATTAGTTTGGTTTAATAGTCATGACACCGTATGCTTGGCCCTAATAAACGATATTTGGAAGTGTAAATGTTTAATTATCTTAGGAAGTTTATTCGCCGGTTAACACTGGCCATACCGTTAATGCTAAGCCTTAACGGTATGGCTCAGGCGACCAATATTGCTATTCATTACGTTCATCAACAGCCTCCTGTTCGAGCGCTACTTTCAACGCTGGTAAAACCTGCTCAAGACAGTGGCCTAGCGGGTGTGCGCCTCGCAATAAAAGATGCCAACACCACCGGCAGGTTTATTAATCAGCATTTTGAGTTAACTCAGTTTGACAGTGCTGATTCGAAGCTAGTTATTGAAAATATCATTAGTCAATATCAGCTAGGCAACCAGCTATTTGTGGTTGACGTTGATACTGTCACTTTAATCGCGATTAATAACTGGGCCCAAGACAAGCCCGTGCTCATTTTTAATATTGCCAACGCTGCCGATCAACTGCGAACCGGACAATGTGCTAGCTCAATGCTCCATACCATTCCTAGTGACGCGATGAGAGCAGATGCGCTAGCGCAATGGTTGCTATATCGCCGTTTTACTAAGGTGCTAATTGTGCAGGGACAATATCCAGAAGATACTGCGTTGGTCGATGCATTCACTCGCTCAGCCAAACGCTTGGGCATCAAGATTATTGACCACAAAATTTGGGCATTTGATTCTGATTTACGCCGCAGTGCCAGCCAAGAAATGCCGTTATTTACTCAAACTTCAAGTGATTACGATGTGGTTTTTGTGGCCGATCGCGCTAAAGATTTTGCCCAATACCTGCCGTTTAATACCTATTTGCCACGTCCGGTGATTGGCTCGGCCGGATTAGAACCATTAGCGTGGCACTGGTCAATCGAGCAATGGGGCGCGGCTCAATTACAAAATCGCTTTCAGCGGTTGGCCAGTATTGCGCAAGCGGCGCAAGATTCGGCCAAACAAACTGAGGCGAAACAAGCTGCCCCGCTCACGGCTAACCGTATTATCGATTATTTACGCAGCGACCAGCTGCACTTAGCCGCCTACCTTGGTCGAAAACTAAGCTTTAGGCAGTGGAACGGTCAGCTGCGCATGCCGATAGCGCTGGTTCACCCCGCGGCATTAATATCACAATCACCACAACCTGGATTTCTCCATCCAAAAAACGAACTAGATACGCTGGGCTTTGATCAAGTGGGATCTGGATGCTCTATCAACCAAGGATAACTGATGACATTTAAACTGAGAAAATCAAACCTAATTGCCGGTAGCGTGCTTGCGGCAACACTAACTTGTAGCTCTGCCGGACTCGCGGCGAGCGAACTGGCTTATGTCACTAACGAGAAAGACAATAACATCTCAGTTATTGATCTAGACACGTTAGAAGTAATAGATAGCATTGACGTTGGACAACGGCCACGCGACATTATTTTTAATGCCGATCGCAGCCTCGCTTATATCTGCGCCAGCGAATCTGATACGGTCCAAATCCTCGATTTAAAAACGCACCAAATCATCGGTGAATTACCCTCAGGTGAAGATCCGGAAACTATCGCCTTGCACCCCAACGGTAAAATTATCTATACCGCCAACGAAGACGATGCCCAGCTCACCATTATTGATATTGAAAAAGGGACGGTAATTTCTCAAGTCGATGTCGGTGTTGAACCCGAGGGCCTTGCGGTTAGCCCCGACGGAAAAATTGTGGTCGTTACCTCCGAAACCACTAACATGGTGCACTGGATAAATACCGAGGACAATAGCATCTTTGCCAATACGCTGGTCGATGCCAGACCACGCTCGGTAATTTTCAGTCCCGATGGTAAACAGCTGTGGGTTAGCTCAGAAATTGGCAGCACAGTGGCGCAAATAGATGTCGCGACCCATAAAATTGTCAAGACCTTCCAATTTAAAATTCGCGGCGTGCACCGAGACAGAGTGCAGCCAGTTGGCATTATATTTAATGAGGATGCCAGCAAACTGTATGTTGCGCTAGGGCCTGCCAATCACATTGCAGTGATAGACACAGACGAAATGGCCATCAGTGATTACTTTCTCGTGGGTCGACGGGTATGGCAACTGGCATTTAATCACGACTATTCTCGCCTGTTAACCACCAACGGCGTCAGTGGCGATGTTTCTGTTCTTGATATAAAACGCAATAAAGTATTGAAATCTATCAAGGTTGGCCGCTATCCTTGGGGCATTGCAATTTTGGAAAAATCAGAGACATAACGTGATTAAAGTTCAAGATTTAAGCTTTCTGTATGGCAACAAAAAAGCATTAGACCGGCTTAACTTTGAGTTAGCGGCCGGTTTTAATGTGTTGCTTGGCCCTAATGGCGCGGGCAAAAGCACCCTAATTTCATTGCTAACCAGTTTGTATCGACCGTCGAGTGGCCAGATATTAATTAATGGCCATCCGCTTAACAGCGGGTTAGCTGGCGCGACAGCAAATGCAATGAAAGTATTTGGCGTGGTCTTTCAACAGTCGACCTTAGATCTTGATTTAAGCGTTAAACAAAACTTGGTTTATCACGGCGCGCTTCATGGCATTAGCGCAAAAAAAACCTTGGCCAATGCCAAACAAATGTTAGAAAAACTCGAGCTCAACGATCGGCTTAACGACAAGGTACGAGCGCTCAATGGCGGGCATCGTCGCCGAGTCGAAATTGTGCGGGCGCTGATCCACCAGCCGAAAATATTATTGTTAGACGAAGCCAGTGTTGGGCTCGACCCTGCCAGTCGTAGCCTGCTTATTAGCCACATCAGAGCCATTGCGTTATCTGATAAGGTCTGTGTGCTGTGGGCAACCCATTTATTTGATGAGATTAACGATGATGACCAGGTGCTGATTTTAAATCAGGGCCAATTGCAAATAAGCGGCCAAGTCGCAGCGCTGTGTCACGAGCATCAGGTAACCAGTCTTAGTCAATTATTTAATCAGCTTGCCGCTAGCGGAGTTAATGATGCCTTTTAACGCCTATCTGATCTGCTTTAGTGGTATTTTACAGCGCGAATTATTGCGTTTTTGTCAGCAACGTACCCGATTATTAAGCGCGTTAATAAGGCCATTATTGTGGTTAGTCGTTTTTGCTGCGGGATTTAGGGCAGCATTGGGGGTCGCTATTATGGAGCCCTATGGCACTTATATTACCTATCAAACCTATATCACGCCCGGGCTGTGCTGCATGATCATCTTGTTTAATGGCATGCAAAGTTCGTTGTCTATGGTTTATGATCGCGAGATGGGCAGCATGAAGGTTTTATTAATGAGCCCTATTCCGCGCTGGTTTTTGCTCATGTCAAAATTGATGGCAACGGCAATCTTGTCGTTAATTCAGGTGGTGATCTTTTTATTGCTCGCCAAATTCGTTGAAGTTGACATTGAACCACTGGGATATTTAAGCGCAATTCCGGCGATTTTTTTTATCGCATTATTTCTCGGGGCACTGGGATTAATGTTGTCGAACCTGATTAAACAACTGGAGAATTTTGCTGGGGTAATGAACTTTGTAATATTCCCGCTGTTTTTTCTGTCAAGCGCACTCTACCCATTATGGAAAATGCAGGAAGCGAGTTTATGGTTATACTGGCTTTGTCAGTACAACCCTTTCACTTTTTGTGTTGAGTTGTTACGTTTTGCGCTGTACCAACAGGTAAATTTCGACGCGTTACTGTGGTTAACCCCCACTGCAACCTTGGTCATTATTATTGCATTGTTAAGCTTTAGCCCACTTAAAGGGGCTAAATTAAAACGTGGTAATTAGCTAAGGCTATCGCTTCATTTTTGGATCTGGCCAAACTCAATGGTCGCTGCTATTAACGCATCGACCAACGCTGGCTCACTAGCAGCATGCCCTGCTAACGGTACAATATTTAAGTTAACGATATTTAAGTTGGCAATATTTAAGTTGGCCTGCGGCCACCGCTGCGATAACAGCCATGATTGCTCGACAGGGCAAACCAGATCATAACGGCCGTGGATTAATTGTGTCGGAATGTCGCCAATAGGCTCAAGGTTATCTAGTAACGGCTGATCAGCAATAAAGCAGTGATTTAATGAATAATGAAGTTGAATTATTGCCGGGGCTATCGAGCTGTTTTCAGCACTAATCCCAGTACCAGTACCAGTAACAGAACCCGCGCTATAGTGATAATCCCTTAACATCACGATGCTTGACTCCCAATATTGCAACTGGCTAAAAACATCCGCACTAAGCTTGGCATTATCACCAGTGAGCTGACGATAAAGGCACTGCAATGGCGCCGCCTGCTCTGCTAATGGCAGCGGTTTAACTAACTGCTGCCACGCTTCAGGAAATAATTTAGCCGCGCCATTGGCGGTATATACCCAGTCAATGTCTTGCGGTCGCCCCAAAAAGACCCCGCGCAATATCATGCTGGTCACGCGGCTTGGGTAATGCTGAGCATAATACAGACCAAGCGTTGCGCCCCACGAACCACCAAACAGCATCCAGCTGTTTATATCGAGCTGCTGACGAATTTGCTCCATATCGAGGATCAGCGCTTGAATTGTATTATTGGCTAATTCGCCAGATGGGCGTGAACGCCCGCAGCCACGTTGGTCAAACAAAATTATGTGATAAATTTCAGGATCAAAATAACACCGATGCTGCGCGCGACATCCAGAACCCGGCCCGCCGTGCAAAAACACCACCGGAATACCCGATGGATTGCCACATTGCTCAACGTATATTTGATGAATGCCATCGGGGTTTAGTGAGTCGGCAAGCATATGCTCCGAAAAAAAAGGCTCAATATCAGGGTAAAGTTCATGCATTTCGCTATCCATTATCGTTGGCTAAGTTGTACTAAAGTGTTGCCATTAGAACAGCAAGTCGCCGTAAACCCATCGCTACTTCGGCGGACTTCCTGATGCCAATGGCATCAGGGTTCTACCTTCGTTCGGGGCTCTGGAGCAGCATCTCGGCAATTGCTCCTCGGTAACCGCTCCTGCGTTACTCTAATTACGCCCGTCCATGGCCTAAATGCATTGCTCTAATATATTACATCCTTGTAATAACATGCTGCTCAAGCTTGCTTTATCAAATACCAACCCTTTTAATTAATTACGAGCATAGCGATTATCATTTTGACTCAGGTATCTCGCTATTTATAACAACTTACTTAGCCGACACTGCCAGCAAGTAAGTTGGGGTATTTAGCCATTAGGTTTGCCTGCCATTCAAGCTCTTGCGCACCAGACTCATCTCTAGGGCGTGGTAAGTCAACAACGGCTTGGTGAATAATGGTGCTTGGGGAGTTGCTGATAAAAATAATCCGATCTGCCAGATAAATTGCTTCACGTAAATCATGAGTCACAAAAATAACCGTGGTATTGCGCTGCTGGCACAGTTCTATTAATAATAACCTTAACCGGGTCGCCGTGGGTAAATCTAGCGAGTTAAAAGGCTCATCTAACAGCAACAATTCAGGATTAATAGCGAACGCTCGAGCAATGCTAACGCGCCGCTGCATGCCGCCTGATAACTGGTGAGGATAATAATCACCAGTGCCTGCTAGCCCGACTTGCTGTAATAGCGTATCAATTTGGCAAACTTGGGGGGAATTTAATACCAGCTGTAAATTTTCCCGCACCGTTAACCAAGGCATTAACCGTGGCTGCTGAAAAATATAACTGACATGGTGTTCGTTCGCGCCATTAACGGCTTTACCATTACAAAAAATTTGCTGATTTTGACACGATTCTAGCCCGCTAATCATATTAAGCAGCGTTGTTTTGCCACAACCAGAAGGACCGATAATTGCAACAAATTCGCCCGGGGCGACGTTAAACTCTAACTGTTTTAGTACCATTGCTGGGCTGTTCGGGTAGTATTTATCGTTAATCGCAACGTTCAGTTCAATCATTACCGGAGCCCCTCGCAATTAGGCGATCTAGCGGCCGGAACAATAACGCTTCGACTAAAAATATAATCACAATAAAAGCCAAGGTATAAGCGAGGATCCCTGCAATATCAAAAAACTGGAATAGCGTATTTAACGCAAAACCTACACCGTCGCTGCGACCAAGTAATTCAACCACTAAAACGATTTTCCAAATGAGCGACAAACCAGCGCGCCCTGAGGCCATAATAAAGGGATAAAGCTGCGGTAAAAACACTTTAAAAAAGGTTTTACTGGCCGACAATTTATAAATTTTAGCCACCGCTAATAAATCTTTATCGACCACTCTGGCGCCTTCTCTTATCATCACCACCACGGTCGGAATTTTATTAATAACCACCGCGGTAATTGCCGCAGCTTCCACCAAGCCAAACCAGATGTAGCAAAGTAAAATGGTCACTAACGCAGGTATATTAAGCGCAATAATTAACAGCGAGTCGGTCAGTTTATTCACCCATTGATGGGTACCCATGATGATCCCAATCATGACCCCAAGTATCATTGAAATGATAAAGCTTATTAATACCCGCCCTAAGGTAATGCTAAGGTTAGCGACCATCTCGCCTTCACTTAAGTGATAGTTCAGTGACTCGACCACTAAAATGAAAGAAGGCAGATCAGGACTGGCAACAAACCAAGCAGTGGTTTGCCATACAAGTATTAAAACCAGCATCACTAAAGTTCGAATCAATACGGCTGACGAACCGATGTAAGAAAAAGTCGCTTGTGGTTGCTTTTTGAGGCTTTGATCTTGCGCTAGTGCCTGCTGGTTTAGCTGATCTTTGGGCCTAAACAAGCTTTTTGACAAAAAGGCCCTCACTCAATTAAAACCGCGTGTCTTACTTTATCATCTTGCCAGAATGTGCCCTCGCTTAAGTTTTTTGCTTTTCCGACCAACGAATTGCCAGCTTGTTGCGCTAATATTTCAAACACTTTTTTACTGGCAGCAACCTCTTTTGAGCCAAATTGGCGTAGTACCCCTGCGCGGTAATCATTTTTTAAGTTTTCAAACACCTCAGAATTTTCAGCTTTGGTTAAAGCGCGGATCCGTTGCCATTCTGAATCTGATGAATAAAGCAGTTGCTTAGCTTCAAGCGAGGCGAGTAAAAAGCCGGTGATTTGGTCTGAGTGTTGATCTGCCCAATCTTGGTCAAAAATCCAACCCAGCAAGGGAATGTTACTGTCGATGCCGAGCTCGGTTAGCATTTGAGGCACGCTCACTAATAGCTCATAGCCAGACGCTTTTAATCGTGCTCCGTAGTGCCAAAAATTAATGGCGGCGGCTAAATCGCCACGCAACATTAGCCGGTTTAATAATGGCGGCGTAGCAAACGTTGGCTCAGTTTCATTCTTAATATCAAAGCCGTATTTCTTTTGGCTATAGGCTTGCAGTAACAGCCAATTTTTATCAACCGCGCCACCAGCAATGCCAACTTTTAACTGTTTAAGCGCAGGCAATGAGTCAATCTTGCTATCGCGAGCTATATAAAGTCCGCCAGTGGCAATTGAAGTGGGAAAAATCGTGTAATTTTTTTGATTAAAGCGTTGGCGAGTCACCCACAACCAATCACCAAGAATAATATCAACGGCCTGACTTTGTAAGGCGACTGAAGAGGCGTTTTTATTGCCGACTCTCATTACTTTCAGATTGAAGTTATATTTTTTATCTAATTGGTGATGCTTTATTACATCAACTTCCCAGTTAACGGTGCCATATTGTAAGACACCAATATTAACTTCAGGCAATGAGTTGGCCAGTATTGAACCTTGAGGAGAGGCATTAGCAATAAATGGTATAAATAGAATTAATACTAACGTTATTAATTGTTTAATCATGTTTTCATAACTCCTAACTGACCAAAATATTACTTTTGTTGCCGTTTATTCGAATATTTATACTAGGGTATTGCCCTCAACACTGCTATGCGACTATGTGATGAACATTTTATCCAACTATATGATGAGAAATAAGCTGGTGTTATTATTTACCCGGCGTATCAGTTATTGCATTGCGGCACTAACTATAAAATAGTGAAACTGATAAAACCTTGTGTTAAGCGAGTATGTTTTTGTGAGTAAGCTTTTAGCGAGTGGCAAATAAGTTGAGTTACTAATATTGTTAGCTAACATTTGTTAAGCTATATTATATTGCTAACTTAGTTAGCCTGACCTCAGAGGTAATTATCGTTAATTACGACCAATTAATCGAAAGTTGGAATAAAACCCTAACGGTTGTAGCAAAGCTGGCCAATGTGCCAGTTGCTTTAGTCATGAAAGTTGATCAAGATAACATTAAGGTTTTTAGTAAGAATCCCGTTCAAGCCAACCCTTACCCGCTTGGTGAGTCTGAATACCTTGATGGCTCAGGTCTATATTGCGAGCATGTCATTAAGACAGAGTCGACGCTTAATATTGCCAATGCCCTATTAAGCCCGGAATGGGACAATAATCCCGATTTAAAGCTCAATATGGTGGCTTATTTAGGCATGCCAATCATGGGCGTTGATAACAGCCCTTTTGGTACGGTGTGTATCCTCGATACGAAACAACACCAATTTTCTCAAACCACTATTGAGTTGCTTGAAACGATTAAACTCAGTTTTGAAATTCAAATAAAACAACTGCATCAACAAACTCTCGCACAAAAACAACAAGCTCAAGAAGAACAAGCGCACCTTATTCGAGGCATATCACACCAAATTAATACCCCGTTAGGTGTTAGCATAACCACCGCTAGTGTCATAGCATCAACCATAGATAATATTTGTCATAAAATGGATACGCAGCAACTCGATAAACCGACCTTGTCCAGCGAGCTCACTAATATAAAACAAAGTATCGAGTTATTAAGCAAGAACCTAAATATTACCGCCAAAAGAGTGAGCACCCTACAAGATTTACTGGCCAGTGAGCACCTAGCACCACTTAATATGTATCCACTAAACCAGTTAATCGAACGTTTTTTCCAAGGCTATCATGGCGAATTTCATCGCCGCCAAATTCAATACAAAATCAGCCCTGCTAACATTACCGCTGAAGTATTCACGGTGCCAATATTACTACAGCAGGTGCTCGACATTCTCTGTCGAAATGCACTTGAACATGGTTTAAGCGACGTAATACACCCCAAAATTGAGATTGCAGTTACCGATCATCAACAACATATTAAGTTACACTTTTTCGATAATGGCCAGGGCATTAATAAAGAGCAAAACCGCCACTTATTTACGCCTTTTTACACTAAAAATAAAGCAACTGACTTTGCCGGTCTGGGCCTAAGTGTCGCAAAACGCATTCTAACCCAGCAGTTACACGGTGACATTCAATTACAGCAAACTGATGTTGGCGCCCATTTTGTGATTAGTTTACCCAAGTTAGCAATGTAAGATTGAAACAGTCTCTCGATGAGTAATTGATTACTAACTAAGAAGTCCAATTAATAAGCTAGATTTCTTGGCGATTGGCCTATCCACACTTGATTGCCTTTTATATAGCCTCATGTTTTAATAGCCAAAAATAATGGATTATAGTTATCATCATGACGCAAGACTCACTCAGCCCTAGCTCGCTATATAGCGCCTTTGATGTGTTTCCTGCCCCTAAGGGCGCGGCAACACATATCAAGCATATGGCCAGCACGTTATTTAATGATACTGGCAGCGGCTGTTTATATACCTTAGGCGGCGAAGGATTAAGTAATTACCAACGACAAGATTCGATGGAGCTTATTCGCTTTAATCAAAAAGTACCGAATTTATTGCAACGTGCTATTGCCTATGGTGACCAATTATCCACTGTTTTAGAACAACGCAGCGCTTCACTAAAGATTTGTCACTTTAGAGATCCCTGGGGCGGATTACCGATTTTAAGCCACCGCGCTAGCACCAATGCTAATTACAAAACTGTTTATGAAGTAAATGCCCTGCCATCAATTGAGCTGCCCTATGCATTTCCGCATATTTCGCCCTCAACCTTAGCCAAAATTGCGGCGCAAGAGATGTTGTGCCTAGAGCATTGTGACACCATTATTACGCCGTCGCATGCCACAGCTAACATGTTGGTTAACAAAGGCATTGCCCGCGAAAAAATAACCGTGGTGGTCAACGGCGCTGACATTAACCAGCCGCAACCCAAACCTATTGAAGCCCCAGCGCAGTACCTGATTTATTTTGGCGCTATTCAGCAATGGCAAGGCATTGAAGATTTGCTGCGTGCTTTTTCGTTATTAGCTGATTTTGAGCAGCTTAAACTGGTGATGTGTGTTTCAAAACACAATCGAATTGCAAAAAAATATAGAAAAATGGCCGACAAGTTAGGCATTAGCGATCGGATCATTTGGAATTTCGGCTTAACGCAAGAGCAACTGGTGCCATGGGTTCAACATGCGACTATTTCTTTAGCGCCGTTAACAGATTGCTCACGCAATAGAGAGCAAGGCTGTTGCCCGTTAAAAATTCTAGAATCAATGGCGGCCGCCGTGCCTGTCGTTGCCAGTGACTTGCCGGTAGTGCGAGAATTAATCGCCGACAATGTGCATGGCAAGTTAGTGCGCGCTGATCGCCACCATGAATTTTCCTTGGCGGTACGCTGCTTACTTGAAGAACCTGAAGTTGCAGTAGAAATGGGTCGTAAGGGCCAGCAGCATTTAGCTGAAAATTTTACTTGGCAACAATCATGTCAGACCTTGTCTGGGGTATACCAAAAGCTGTTAACCGAGCAGGTTGCTGTGACAAGTTAAGTAAACGCAACTCAAGTAGACCAACTGTAATCAGATCAAAGTTAAGCCAATATTTATTGAAAAGGACAACAAATGAATATATTCGAACCGCGTAAACTCTATAATAATTTAAGCCAAGAACAACAGCAGTTTATTAAAGACAAGGGCTGCTGCGACTCGATGTCAGCCCATAAATGGATCCGATTTTTAGAGCCTATTTGCCGCTATGATCAGCTTTGTGACACCATTGCTCATACGGTTGGTAAATGGTTAGCATTTTCTCTGGTAGCGTTAATCATCAGTGTCTTTATAGGAGTTATGTTTGAAACTATTCTGATCCCAGCAATTGCACTCGTACCCTTGGTAATTCTTGGACTTATCTATCGCTCAGTCCAGAAAAAGGATGTCAATGATAACCTACGCAAGACGGTGTACCCGTTAATTAATGTGTTGTCGTTAGAAATTGGTAATCGGCAAAAAATCACCCTCAAACTTAATTTTGATAAAGAACTGGTCAAACAGGCAATCGTTAAGTTGCCACAGTCCAAACCCAAAACTATTTTTTATAGTTTCAACATTATCGAAGCAAGCACGGTTTTTAAAGATGGCACCAAATTCACTTGGAAAGTCAACGATGTGATCCGTAAACGCACGCGGCAAAACCCGCGAGGAAAGACCAAAACAAAGTATAAATTAAAACGTAAATCGCTGATTAATTTAAACTTTGACACCAAGGTTTATCAATTGAGCAAGGCTAATTTAAAACTTAAAAAAGAGCTGGGTAAACTAACCCAATCTGCGGATAAAATTTGCTACAAACAAACTATAAAACAATCATATGACGGTACAACCGGTGAACTCAATACCAAAGAAATGTTAAGTACAATGCGGGTTCCATATCAACACCTGACGCAAGGAGCGGCAACATGAGTGACAATACAGACAACAATATGACGAGCCCAGCTTGTGATGCCAAACGCGGTTTTTTTACCCTTTATGACTGCGGCAAACCAAGCCAAGCACAATGTTCAAGCTGCGAGCGGCAGTTATGTTTTGAACACTTCCCTCAAAAACTGAGTCGTTGTCTTGAGTGTGAAGCCCAAGCGCTGACACCTGCGTCGGCAAGCGAACATCAGTCGTCAGCAGAGCCGGCATCTGAAACTCACCTTGATCTGATCAAGGCTTATCAACAACGCGATCAGTTGTTAACAGAGCACAAAGGCAGCGCCATTTATCTTGGTACAAATCTAGGTCAGTACTATCAAGCGTATGATTTGCGCAGTTTTGATATTGAGCTGAGCAATATCTCCGATTTGGCGGATTCGCCAGATGAAGTGTTTTTCGATTCTTAGGACTGACAATGACCATATTGTGGATCACCGAAAATTACTACCCCAACCAAGGTGGCATGGCGCAATCTTGCGACAGAATAGTCAGTGGCTTACGGGCTAATAACATTGCGGTTGATGTTATTCACTTAGTAAAAAAGTCTCGCCGGCGCACCAAGGGAAATTCCGTGATCGGTCATGATTATAGTTGGGAGTTAAGCGACCAACCAAGCCATGGCCTGAACATGCTGTGGAATTGGCTAGAGCAACAAACAACGCAATATAGCAAAGTAGTCGCTTTTGGTAGTCATTACGCGTTAATTGCCGCTAGAAATTATTCAAGTTGGCTCGATATTCCCTTAGTGACTATGGTGCGTGGCAATGATTTTGATACCGCGATCTTTGACAGTCGCCGCCGACCTTTAATTGCGGATGTTTATACTAACTCACAGCAAGTCATTTGCGTGAGCCAAGATAAAGTACGCAAGATAGCACGACTGTTTCCCGAAGTTAACGTCAGTTGGATTGCAAATGGCATAGATCTGTCATTGTGGCGACCAATGAAATCATATAATAATCGCCGTGACCAAATTCGAGCTCAATTTCCAGCAAACCGCCGCGTGCTTGGCATGATCGGCGATTTAAAAGCGAAAAAGGGTGGCAAGTTTTTATTAGAAAACCTCGAAATTTCTGGCTTGAGTGAACAGTTTCATCTGTTATTAGTGGGAAATCTCGATGACGCTATCACTGAGCATCTTAACCACAGCGACTCAAAAATAAGTTATACCCATGTGCCATTTTTGGAACGCCATCAACTGATACCTTATTACCTAAGTTGTGATTGCTTAGCCATCCCCTCTTTTTATGATGGTATGCCGAACGTATTACTTGAAGGTGGTGGTTTAGGTCGACCTATTTTAGCGGCTAATACTGGCGGCATGAAAGATATTTTAAGCCATGGTCAAGACGCGCTACTGTTTGAACCGGGTGACCCTCACCAGCTAAGGCAGTGTTTATATCAACTGGCCCAGATGTCACCCGAGTCGCTTGAACAGCTTGGCTCAAACTGCCAAACCATGATCAGTGAGCAATACACGGTTGAACGTGAAAGCCGATCCTATCAATTGGCGTTAGCTGAACAGGCTAACCTAGAACTAGAACTAGAACTAGAACTAGAACTAGAACTCGTTGCTGGTCAATGACCTTATCGGTGATGAGTTATAGCAACCAAGCGCCCAATTTTGCAGCGGCTAAAGTCGCCTATTATGCAATGGGCGCTGGTTTAGGGCATCTGTCACGCGCACTTAAAATTTGTGATAAATTAGCGATTGAGTCGGCCACTATTATCACTGGCAGTCACTTTTTAACCGAGCCAACGAGCCACTATGCACCACTGGCTAACGCAATGTCCGCGCACCAACTCATTAATCCGCCTAAATCCTTTAAAAATAAAGCTGAGCAATTACACTGGCTCATTACCCTGCTTGGCTTACATCAGATTGAGTATTTAATTATCGATTGTTTTCCGGTTGGTATTGCGGGAGAACTTAATGGCTTAACCCAAGAGTTATCACAACAGCTACCACAGCTTAAATTAGTTAATATTGCGCGTTTAATTAAGTGGCCTAATTATAATGATTTCATTGAGCTAGATAATAAGTTTGATATTACCTATGTAGTTGAGCCGTTAACGCCAGAGCATCACACCTACCTTGTTAATCATTCACTTACTATCAAACAATTATCGCTAAGCAGCGCCTACGTTGCAGGGGCCGTTAACCAGCAATTAGCTAAAGAGATACCAGCACATTATTGCGCGGTGATTCATTCGGGAAAATCACAAGAAATTGAACTGTTGGTTCAGTACGCTAGTGACAGGCTACGGCTAAAATCAATTGATTTGCCAATCCTATTAATTGCGCCCAAGTTGCCCCAGTCCTTAGCGACTAAAGACAATCTATTACATATCAATGTTTACCCTGCGATTGATTATCTCACTAGAGCAAAAATTATTGTTAGCGCTGGCGGTTTTAACATCCTAAACGAAACATCAAAGCTTGATATTGAGCACTGGATATTGCCGTTTGATCGGCGTTTTGATGATCAATATTTACGGGCAGCGCGCTATCGGCGATTCAAAACAGCGGATAGCGCTAGTTAGTTCGTTATGACTTGTACGCCAGCTTAAGCTAATAATAATTAGCCAGCAGGGGTAAATTGGCACTGCCTATCGATTGCGCTTTACCACCGATAACACCGCTAATGATGTTGATAGGTGAAAGGCCTCGTAAATCGGACTCGTTGACCATTTGCTTAGTGCGCTCTACGATCTTTTGACGTACTGACTCGGGGATCGCGCCATCAATAATCACCGCCTCGAAGTCGAAAATAGCGCAAGAGCATATGGTGGCGTAAGCCAAACCTTGGGCGACATTATCTATCCATAACGCTAGCACTTCACCTAAATCGCCCCAAGACTGATAATCGCCACTAATGACGTCAGTATTATGACCAGCGTCAGCCAGCATTTTTTCTAATATGTGAATCGATGATTTCATGATCAATTGCTGCGATTTAAGCGTGCCGTCTGTAGCAATTGAAGGCAAAGGTAGCGAGCCAATTGCACCCGCGTTGCCCTTTTTCCCAGCCAGTAATTGGCCATTAATCACCAGACCTCCACCAATGAATGTTCCGATAAATATATACAGAAAATCACTAACTCCGGTCGGATTACCAAAACTAAGTTCTGCGGAGCATGCCGCAGTATCATCGTTGCAAACGTAAACGGGCAAATCACTTATTTGGCCGATTTCCTCGATAAAATCAAATTCTTTCCACTGACCTAGCACCGCTGAAGGCGCGCCAGATTCTTCGGCCCAATGCCAGATTTCATTCGGTGTCGCAATGCCAATGCCTTTGATCTTGGCGCTTAGTTCATTCGGTAAACTAAGCGTCAGCGCTGAAATCCCTTTTTCGATAAAAACAACGAGATCATCAACTTTAGGATAGGCAAAATTTTCATGCAAACTTGCTCTCACATTGCCTAAGAAATCTATTAGGGTCATTTCAAAACTACGACGCCCTATTGTTAAACCTATGCCAAAGGCGCCATCGGGATTCAACGCAAACGGCACTAGCGGTTGACCAACTCGCCCTCGTTGTGGCTCTTTTCTAATCACCAGTTGTTCAGCTTCGAGGCTCTTGATAATCACCGTGGCAGCTTGGGCAGATAACCCTGTAATTTTCGATATTTCTGATTTAGGCGCTTCGCCGACCGCTCTAATTACCGACATAATTTTGCGTTCGTTATACGCACGCAAGCCTGATTGACTTCGGCCCTCTTTCATTTTGGCTAAGGATGCTTGGGCTGGACTTTTCACTGTAAAGTTATTATCAATGTTCATTTTTACCTAGCAATTATTGGGGAGAGACAACTTGTTGATTTTCACCGACAAGTAACATTGGCAACAAAATATCACATAACTCACAACAAAAAATGATCTTGGGTAATGAAATCAATAAATAAATTTAATTGATTTATTGACAGCGGTCGACGGGTTGTTTAAATTATCCGCGAATATAACAATGATAATTAGAGAGAAATGATGAAAAACACACCACTAATCTCAAAGGGAATGCTGTTACCTTTTGTTTTGCTCACCCTTTGTTTCGCTGCTTGGGGCACGGCAGCTAATATGACTGACCCACTGGTAAAGGTCTTTAGTAAAATATTTACCATGACTAATTTACAATCGTCGCTGGTTCAATTTTGTTACTACGGCGCCTATTTTTGCTTAGCTTTACCAGCAGCGTTTATTAATAAACGCTTTTCTTATAAAACGGGTGTGTTAACTGGTCTAGGCTTTGCCGCCGCTGGTGCGTTTTTGTTTTACCCTGCGAGTCAATCAATGACTTTCGGTTATTTCCTCGGCGCATTGTTCGTGCTGGCCGCCGGCTTATCAATTTTAGAAACATCGGCCAATCCTTATGTCATGGCAATGGGCCCAAATAACAACGCTGCAAGACGCCTAAATTTAGCGCAAGCATTTAATCCCGTTGGCACTAACATCGGGGTATTTTTGGCAGCAACGTTAATCTTACCCAACCTTAATGCGGCATCAGCGCAAGAGCGTTTGGCAATGACGCAAGAGCAATTAAGTGCGATACAAACCGCTGAACTTGATGCTGTAATGACCCCTTATGTTGGAATGGCCTGTGTATTGGTGTTGATTTGGTTCGCGATAGCATGGACCAAAACGCCGGTTGAAACCACATCGTCTACGCCTGATCGTAAAGTCAATTTTAGAGCGACCATCAAACGTTTAGCCAGTAACAAGCATTACCGTTTTGGGGTTATCGCACAATTTTTCAATGTTGCGGCGCAAACCTGTGTTTGGACTTTTACCATTCAATACGTAATGGAAGCGATGTCGACTGATGAAGTCGCAGGTGGTCAAGTATTACAATACAGCATGATTACCTTCTTGATTTCGCGCTTTGCCATGACTTGGTTGATGGGCTTTATGCGGGCATCTAAATTACTTGCTGCAATGAGCACAACCGCAATACTGTTATGTACTTATGCTGCACTGGTACCTGATGTTTCGGGTGTCTGGGCATTAGTTGCTGTTTCTGCATGTTTATCATTAATGTTTCCTACTATTTACGCCATTTCATTACATGGCTTAGGTGAAGACACTAAATTTGGTGCTGCTGGCTTAGTAATGGCAATCTTAGGTGGCGCATTAATGCCAATGCTGCAGGGAGCAATTATTGACAATTACGGTACTGCGATTTCATATATTGTACCGGCGCTGTGTTTTGCTGTCGTAGGTGCCTATGCAATGCTCGATTTGAGATCTTTCGATCGCCAGAGTCAATTTGCTAGTGCTTAACCGTTTATACTCGCAACATGCCGTTACGTTATCGTAATGGCATGTATTTAATAATAAACAAAACATTACACATACCCCTCTGTTAACCATTTCGTATTCGAATGCCTCTTCTCAAATTACATAGCTGCCTAGCATCTTTAAAAGCGCCAACGGCCAATACACACTTTGCAATGTCTAATATTTAAACCTTAATCCGAAATAGATGATTGGCAATGGCTTAGTCATTCTGGCTGTGGTTACGAGCAGTATCCAACACTAAACCGATCCGTTCGTTGCTGCGAGCTAGATCTCGCAACGACTACGTCGTCGACGATTAATCTTACCTTTTGTACTACGCTTGCGACGGTGGCCCATCGACTTGCTAATTTTTATAGCGCACAAACGAAAAAAGCCCCAGCATTTCTGCTGGGGCGTTATTCTAAATAAGTGATTGGCAATGGCTGATCACGCTAGCCATCAACCCATTAATCCTGTTGCACTGACTTCGTCAGCGACGGCACGCTTTAAAGTCCGTGGCATCAACTAAGCTGGGGAGACCCCACACTTCCGCTGTACCAACAACACACACCATAACTCTATTGCACTGACTTCGTGAGCGACAGGCGCTGTCTCGGCGCTAAATCGTTTCACTACTGAGCTCGGAATGGGCGATAACTTGAGCCCCTTGGTCCCGCGGGCCAAGGAAAGTCAAGCTATCTAGATGGTGCCGATTCGCTATGGTTGCTTCGAGGCGACTTCGTCGTCGACATGCCGACATGGATGTCGGTAGTAGAGCATTGCATTAGCCCAAGGATGGGCGTAATTAGGGTAATGCAGGAGCAATTACCAAGATGCACGAATGCCACGAACACAGGATGTGTTAGAGCGGTGGCTAAGTCGCTCTTTCCGTGGCTTCGACTTTGTTTTAGCGCTAAACCGATCCGTTCGTGGCTGCGAGCTAACTCTCGCAACGACTACGTCGTCGACGATTAATCTTATCAATTGTACTCCGCTAGCGACGCACGCCCGCTAGCATTCTTTATAGGCTTAAAACGAAAAAAGCCCCAGTCTTTCGACTGGGGCTTCATTCTAAATATGAGTCTGGCAATGGCTTAGTCGCTCTTTCCGTGGCTTCGACTTTATTTTATACCAATTCCGTTAATTTTGTGATCTAATGCGGCTTATGTAAAGGGAGCGTATATGACTCAAACTATTTCAC
>JABSRT010000033.1 GCA_013214945.1 Gammaproteobacteria bacterium | reverse complement strand
GGGTCCTGCGTTGGCCGACGAGACCTACTTCGCGCGCCTGCATGGCGCGGGCTACCGCACGGGCTTCGTCGGCAAGTGGGGGGTCAAGTTCGAGCGTGGCGTGATGAGCGAGCACTTCGACACCTATCGTCCGATGTCTCCGCCCTACCTGCGAAAGAAGGAGGGCGAGGAGGCGAGGCACCTCACGGACCGCGCCGCGGACGAGGCGATCCGATTCCTCTCGGAGGGAGGGGAATCCCTTGGGCAATAACGTTGGGGATCCCTTTGGGACAACCCCTTGTTTTCATGAATTTGATAGCGAGCCTTTAGACAATGCATATTATTATGGCTCGGAAACATTTGGCGCTTTTGCGCAATATACGCGTGTTCCATCCCGTTACGCTCATAAAATTGAAAGCACACTGAGCGACATCGAATTAGCGTCATTTCCTTGCTCGTATTCAACCGCTGAAAATATGCTAACCCGTGCCAATGTCGGCGCCAAAGATCGGGTGTTAATCACTGGAGCCTCAGGCGGTGTCGGTTCGGCAGCTATTCAGTTGGCCAAAGCACGAGGTGCCAATGTTATTGCGGTTACCAGTGCGAGCAAGAAACAACAGCTTATAGCGCTGGGGGCTGATCAGGTGATCCTTCGAAATACCGATTTAGTCGCTGCAATCGGTGACAGCAGCATTGATGTGGTTATCGACTTAGTTGCCGGGCCACAATGGCCGGTGCTGTTAAACATATTGAAGCCACAAGGACGTTATGCAGTATCAGGTGCCATAGGTGGGGCGGTAGTAGAATTAGATGTTAGGACACTTTACCTTAAAGATCTGAGTTTTTATGGCTGTACTGTGCTTGAAACAACAGTGTTCAAAAAAGTAATTCAATATATCGAACAACAAAAAATCAAACCCGTTGTGGCACAAGTTTTCTTGCTAGAACAGATCAATCAAGCACAAGATGAGTTTTTGAAAAAGAATCATGTTGGAAAAATAGTGCTCAAGATTGATTAAATAATTAAAGGGCCTTTTCTCGATTGCTGTGCCACAGATCCCGCTGTTAACGCGGGGTTTTTAATGCATAGCACATGTAATAACGGAGTACTTGCTAGTTGTTTTCAGCTCTACTGACCATAATATCTATGAGGTAATACTGAGCAATTGCTGACTTTATAAGCTTTGCAGTGGAGTGCTTTCTTGATGGTGAAATATAATTTTTTAAAAAAACATGACCTAAGTGTATGTTTTTGTGAGATACTAATAGGGAATTAGGGTTATAAGTAACATCAACAACGGAAGCATGATGTATAAAGGACAATTGAAAAACTGGAACGGCAAGAAAGGATTTGGTTTTATTCGATCTGAAGAGCTGAACCAAGATACATTTATTCACATATCTCAATTAAAGTCGATGAGCAGACAACCCAAAATAGGTGACGTCATCTATTTCGACGTTGAGAAACAACAAAATGGTAAAGCCAGAGCGATCAATAGTAGCATCGAAGGAGTCGCGGTTAAATCAAGCTACAAACCCACGGTTCGGATCGAAAAAAGCTCATCGGTAAAGAAAATATGTTTTTCAATTCTTGCCGTAATAGCAATAGGAATCTTTGCATTTGAGCGATTAAATTTAGCCCCCTCAAATGACCAGGAGCCGCTATCACTGTCTTCTTCTCACGCTGTGTTAGACAATAATAAATCGGCCTTTGCGTGTGACGGTCGCCAGCATTGCAGTGAAATGGCCTCGCTCAGTGAAGCTAAGTTTTTTATTAATCATTGCCCTGATACCAAAATGGACGGTGATAATGATGGCATGCCATGTGAAAGCGATTCACGCTTTTAGCACCGAGATCGTCATAAAATCACATAATATTAAAGGGAATTAAAATGATAGGTAAGTTAGTAATATCTTGCGGATTAATTATCACTGCCTTAGCTCAGGCGAGTGAATATGATGATGTATCATCTATTATGAAAAAGTATCTAAGTACAGTCACTTGTAAAGAGTATCAAGATCAAGATTCTTTACAGGGTTTTGCCGCGGTAACTTATGATGGAAAAGCCAAAGCTTATGGTGTTTTATGGTCTGGTGATAAAAGTTGTGGTTCAGCTGACGGAGCAGGCAATACATACGTAACGCCGGTTGTCGTAACACGTGAGGGTAGTTTGGTCGTGGCCAATGAAGGGGAGTTTAAAATTCCAAGTCCTACCTATGATAGCGCTAGTTTTAAAGATGGCTTACTTTTGGTAACCGCACCCGAAAATGACGATAATGGTTCAAGCTGTTGCCTTAGCACAACGACTAAATATACGATTAAATATGATGAAAACAAGAAAAAATTCTATCAAGCACAATAGCGTGAGAAGGTCGATAGCTAGCTAAATATCAGTGCTTAAAAATCAGGTGAATTAATAAGCACTGGCGTGAGTAAGCAGGCATTAAATTTTAAATTTATTCACTTGTTCCGCTAACTCAGCTGCTAATGTGGCTAACTCATCACTAGCGGCGGCAATTTCTTTGGCGCTAGCGCCCGTTTGTAAAGATATGTCGTTTATTTCGGTGCTTTGCTGGCTAATATCTCGAGCCACTGAACTTTGCTCTTGCGTGGCTGCTGAAATTTGAATATTCATTTCAGATATTTTCATTACCGACGATTCAACTTCTGTTAACGAACCTGTCACTTCATTGGTCCTATCAACGATGCGTTTTGCCAGCGCTGTACCTTGCTCCATCGAGTTAGTGGCCGCCGCTACTTTGACTTCCAACGACTGGATCATGTTTTCTATTTCAATCGTTGAATTTTGAGTGTTTTGTGCCAAGGTTCTAACTTCGTCAGCGACTACGGCAAAGCCACGGCCTTGCTCACCAGCTCTGGCTGCTTCAATGGCCGCGTTAAGCGCAAGTAAATTGGTTTGATCAGCGATCCCTTTAATGACCACCAATATATTAACGATATTGGAGGTGCCAGCCTGCACTTCATCAATTAATTCTTTAGATTTACTGATCCCATCCGATAATTGAACTATTTGTTCAATCGTTTCATTGACGGTAGCGACACTGGTATTAACTAATCGAGTTGATTCATCTGCCACGCTACATGCTTCGGTTGTATTATGACTGACTTCATCGATAGAAACGGTCATTTCATTAATCGCAGTAGCCACTTGATCCGTCGCCAAATGTTGCCTGGTAACATTAGCTGTCGTGAGTTCCGTAATGCTTGAAAGCTCTTGCGAGGCAGCCGCTTGTTGATGGGACGAATTGGCAATATGTTCAATAATACCTTTTAATTTCACCACCATATCAGACATCGCTTGTTGTAATTGGCCAAGTTCATCGTGCTGATCAATTTTTATTGTCGTGGTTAAATCACCAGCGGCGACCTTTTTAACCGCCGACACCACTTTGATGATAGGTTGACTGATATTTTTAGCAATAAAAAATCCAATGATAGCAATGACCAACGAAGCAATGATGACTAAAATAACGGATAAATTGACCAGATTATTAGATATTTCAAATATTTCTGCTTCATCTATCTCGACAATTAACGCCCATTTAAAATCTGCGATGCCAAATGTCGTAAACGAAGAAAGCACTGGATTACCGTTATAATCAGTAATAATTCTGCTCGCACTTTCTCCTGAGAATGCAGCGCGTACAGCCTCGGTATCGATGCCATTATTTTGAACGTTACCAGCAAAAGAAGCGACGACGGAATGAGCTTTGGGATCTAAAAAAGAGTCAGAACGCATCAGCTTATCTTGACCGACCAGATATGTTTCACCGCTTCGGCCCATACCATCGCGTTGCTGCATTATTTGGTTTACTTTATTTAATGGAAATTGCAAGGCGACGTAACCAACATGGGCACCTGTGACATTAATTAATTTTGTCATCATAAATGCAGCGGGTTCGTTGTTAGAAGGTGGATATGGCATAAAATCACTCACTGCTATACTACCGACAGCGCTACTTTTTGCCTTGTTAAATACAATCCCCATACTCGTATTTTTTAGTACAGATTTAGGTATATTCATTCCTAAATCTGACTCTTTAGCAACGGTGAAAACAATATCGCCTTTTAGATTGATAAAAAACAAATCATACCAAGAATTTACTTCATTGATGCTCTTGAAACGTTTAGCATATTGCTTCTCTGCTTTGATCCATTGTTCACCCTTTATACCCGAATTATCCATTGCCTGGCTAAAGGCAGTAAAGGCTTGGGCGGCGTACGGCGAGTTATTTAATACCTGGAGGCTAGCTTGCAACGAAGTGATATAGTTTGTTAATTGATGTTTTTTTATTGCTCTTATCGATTCAAGCTGGTTAAAAGCTTGAGATTTAATCGACTTTTGTGAAATGTTAATACTGATGACAGTGGAAATAATTAAGGGGATTAAAGCCAAAGATAGAAAATAAAAAATAAGTTTATGATTTATTTTTTGAAATTTTAACATGCGTATTATGCCTATATGGGTGAATCCAAACCATATAACAGCTCCAATAATAAAATTATTATATGGCTAGTCTTCGAGTTAGTATTAATATATCGATTGATTTAAGCCTATCACAAAATATCAATATCGCCATTAAGCTTACCGGCTAATTTTGTAGCAAAAAAAATGGATAGTTTCTGCTGAACTTGTTTCCTCATTGCCTAATAGTAAAACAACAAAAAAGTTACCGTAATCGTCGCTACATTGTTTTTTAGTGGTCCAATTTGGAAAAAAAGTTTCTTTTAATAGCAATATTTAAACTCAGACGTTAGTCGAGTAAAAAAAAGGTTTTTTTTTGCGTGATTTTGTGTGTTTATTTAGAATTAAAGCTCGCGATCTAGCTTAGGTTCGGTTAAAATTTAATCTCACAAATCAGCTTGAATAAGGATATTCTAATGAAAAATAAATCTCAGCCGTTACGAAATGATCAAAATAATCACCTCAGTAATCAAATAATGAATTTTGAAAAGGGTTTAACACGCTCCCAAAATTCATCACCGTTAAGCGTTACAGCCAAATCCTATGCGACTCAAAATCACGATAATGTGACAGCAACGTTTATCCGAGGATACAACTAAAAATAATTGAACCAGAAACTATTTTTAGCTCACATAAGTTATTAAAATCATTAAACCGTCTGGCCAAAACTATGATGTAATTGGCGGGGCGGTTGCTACTCAAATTTGCTTTATTATCACTTCAACGCAACAGTCGCCTATCAACTATCCATTGAACTTTTAGAACATTACCTGCTTACAACTAATACCATTTGCATTAATTACCATCAGTGCCAACTAGAATAAACAATAAAGCTACCACGCTCTACTAGCGCCCTTTACCTACGTTCTGTAGGCAGCTTCAGTGCTCTAATATCTACCTCCATGAGGAAATCAATCGAGCGCTTTGTTCAAATTTATTCTTCCTTAGCACAACAAGTCCGAACAATTAATGCAAATGGTATAACATAAATTAAAAATCGATCAAAAGTCGTTCAGAACAATTATTAGTATTGGCATCACACAACAGGTAAGTCACTGTACCTGGTTCAATATTATTAGTGCGATGGGTTTGTCTGCCATCATTTTTGGTCGTCATTATAACTTGGCCGTTAAAATAAATATCTACCAGGTTCGACGTTGCACCATTCCATCTTAAGCGTACCCGTAATCGTCCACTGCTGTATAATTTAGCCCATGAATGAGACAGATTAATCTCGCTCACAGGTGAACTGCTAACGTTAACCGTTTTAATCGTGCTCGCAATTGCTCCTAAATTATCAGTGACGGTTAACCTAACGTTATAGTCGCCACTGCTGGCATAGGTATGTTGTGGGTTTTGTTCGGTTGAACTATAGCCATCACCAAATTGCCATGCCCATGAAATAATTAAGCCATCATTGTCGCTACTGGTTTGGCTAAATGAAACATTAAGTTCGTTGGTCATAAAACTAAAATCAGCAACAGGAGGCTGATTTGGTAACGGGTCAGTATTTAATGACATTACGGCCGCAGCCGCATTAACGATGCCAGCGCCGCAACCACTGCAATTTCCTGCAGCAGGGCGAGCCGTAGAGGTTAAAATACCTTTTACCGCCGTGGGCAGTAGGTTTGGTTGCAGCTGGTAAAGTAGTGCGGCGACCCCAGCAACATGAGGTGCTGCCATGCTGGTCCCCTGTGCGTAGGCGTAAGCATCGTTTTGTGGCTCACGGCGGCCAGTATTATAGGTTGATAATACCCCGTCAGAGGAGAGTGAGGCAGTTTCCCCTCCAGGGGCACTAATGGTGACGTTACCGTAGTTAGAATAATAAGCTCGGTTGCCTTGGCGATCGGTGCTGGCTACCGAAATTACGCCACTGCAATTTGATGGCTGGTGGTTAGCAAAATTTTGCTGCTCATTACCAGCTGCAGCGATCACCACACTGCCATTGCTAATGGCCGTATTGATGGCCGCCTGAAACGCTGGGCTACAACTACCATTTGCACCTAAACTCATGGAAATAATGTTGGCCGGTTTGGCAATATTTGTTACGCCACGGATCCTGCCACCTGATGCCCAGATAATGGCATCAGTAATATCAGAAGTGCGCCCTCCACATTTGCCCAATACCCGTACCGGAACAATTTTGCTGTTAAAAGCCACCCCAGCGATGCCTCGGTTATTATTAGCTACCGCGCCGACCGTGCCCATAGTATGGGTGCCATGCCAGCTACTTGCGACAAAATTAGGCGGATTAAATACCCCACAGTCCCATGACTCCATCCAGTCGCCCGGATCATGGGCGTCACCATCACGACCATTGCCATCATTGGCGATGGTAAGATCGGTAATAAAATCATAACCTGCTATTAAAGAACCGGTTAAATCTGGATGATCCGTATAACCGGTATCTAAAATCGCCACAATGGCGTTATTGCCTGTACTATTAGGCCATGCCTCGTCGGCTGCAATGCCTGCCATCACTTCAAATAACGGCCATTGTTGACTATAGAGCGTATCATTAGGTGTTGTCGTGTGACGTAACATAATATCTTCTTCGACACTTTCAACCTGTGAAAATTCTTGTAACAATTTAATCATATAGCTAATTTGCGCTGGCGACTTTCCATTCGTCAACTTCACGACAAAGCGCCTGTTTAATGCCAGTTCGCGGATTAAGCTAAGCCGTTCACCGGTCTGAAAATAAAACAAGGAAAATAGCGAATCAAGACTGACCCTCTCAGTTAGCGATTGTTGTGGTTTTAAGCTCACTATCAGTTGAGTTGGTAAAAATCGTTGATCGGCATTAAGCATTGGTGGAGTTAAGTATTGAAAGGGAGGTTCAACCATATTGTTGACCGCAGTGGGTGCTGAAAAACATAACGGGCTCAAAAAAATTATCAGTAAAACATAGAGAAAGGACTTTGAGCTTTGTTCAGTTAACATGAATTCTCTCCGAAGTAATGGCTGTCACTGGAGGTCCTTTCCGAAAGATTACTATTGAATGTCGACAAGCGTAAGATCTAAGTATACAAGAGTTTTTACTGCTGCAGCATCAAAAACAACTCAAAAAAATACGAATCACTTGTTTCGGCCTTTACTTATTACTTATTGATTTTTATGTGTTTAAACTGAGATGTGGGTGGTTGGTAGCTGGTGTTGTTATTGACATGTAACTACTAAACCTCTGACTTAGCGATACAAATATTAACCATGTTGTTGCTCGTAAACACTGTACCAACACCTGCACCAACACAGTGTCTTTAACTTTATTATGCGCTATTAATATTTTGCTTTGCGAAGCGACAGGTGCTGCTTAACTACCCTAGTGCACAACATGAATATAAATATAATGTATATTGGTATTAGACCTGAATAATATCCTCGCCTATAGTTTAAAGTTAGCGGTACACGGACCTTGGGGTTGCTAAATTATGAGCTTGCAAAAGTTTACTAGCGTTTATTCAATATGTTTAGCGATGTGCATCGTGACGGTGCTGTTTGGCTATCGACAATTGGTAGAAATTCCCAAGTTAAAGCAAGAAATCAGTACATTTCATCAAAGAGAGCTCTCGACATTACATTTGACCCTGCAACGCGAGCAAGACTTTTTAGCGACCATCAACTACGATTATGCCGTTTGGGACGACAGCTACCACTATATAACGCAGCAAGATCCTAAATTTATTCATGATAATTTCATTGACGATACCTTTATATCCTTGAAGATTGACGGTGCGCTCTTTATCGATGAAAAATTCAAGGTGGTGTGGCATAAGGGATATGACTCAAACAAGAAGCACTCGCTAGATTTTGACTGGGTTAACTTGCTAGCATCGCTCAACATGCAACAGCTTTATCCTACTCAGCAATTACTCGCCAGTAAAACAGGATTTATCAGAACTAAACAAGGAGCGGTAATGTTTTCCGCGACCCAGGTGCGAAAATCAGATCGGAGCGGCGAGAATGTCGGCATACTGGTTTTTATTAAAAAAATTAGGCCATCGTTGGTATCGTTATTGGCCAAGTTCACCCAGCTTAAACTCGAATTAACCTTGGTCGACCAAGCAGAAAAATCAAAACGAATCCCGCAGTTAAAAGGACAACTCCAGAACGATCCTTTTGGATTTACTCGTCAGCGGCTGTTGGTTGATATAAACCAACAGCCGTTATTATTACTTACTATTACCCACCTCACTTCGGTGTCACCACCTTTGGTCGATAGTAAATTTATAATTACTTTGTTGTTGATAATGCTTATTCCTTTGGCTATGCATGTATTTGTTACTGCCTATCTAGTTAGCCCCGTCAATATTGGGGCAAAGAAAATGGAACAGATGCTCGACACTGGTCGGCTTAAATCATTACCGGAAGATATTGAAATTAAAGAATTACGCATTCTGTTCAATGGTTTCAACCAGTTGATTTTGACGATAAACAGGCAACAAGAGCAGCTTAAAGAGCAGAGCCTAACGGACAGTTTAACCGGCATTGCAAACCGCAGAGCCTTCGATGTGGCGTTGCAAAAAAGCTGGGCGCGCTCGCAGCGCAGCAACACAGAAATTGCCATCGTGTTACTTGATGTCGACTATTTTAAAAACTATAACGATACACAAGGACATTTGGCGGGAGACGAGGCACTAAAGCAGGTCGCTAAAGCCCTTAAAAGTCAGCTTAAACGAGTTGATGACCTTGTTGCACGATATGGTGGCGAAGAATTTGTCGTCATTTTGACTAACACGGATAAAAACAGGGTCGCCCAGGTGATGGCTCAGTTAACTCACTGTATTGAAAAACTTAAAATCCCAAATCCAGGATCCACAGTATCACAATATTTAACCATCAGTAGTGGTGCAGCAATCTATCAAGATTTTTCGTTAGCGCCAGTTAAATACAGTGTGAAAATGTTGTTGGAACAAGCTGATAAAGCTTTATACCAAGCAAAGAGCCAAGGACGTAATATCGGCGTTTTTTATAAATGACAGGGTGATGTTGTCACGGGCTGACCCATCCAAAGTGAATTATTAAGATGGACTTATTCAATATTGGCTGGGGCAGCTAGCACTAGTCGTTTTAAACTAGTACTAATCCATACTTAGAACAATACGACCAGTGATCTCTCCTTGTGCCATGTCGTTAAATATTTCATTGATATCACCCATCGATTTGACTTCAATAATCGCTTTAACTTTGCCATCAGCGGCAAATTGGAGACATTCATTTAGGTCTTGACGGGTACCTACAATTGAACCAACTAATTTAATGCCGTTAAGCACGGTATCAAAAATTGGCAATGGCATTTCTTCGGGAGGTAAGCCAACTAACACAAAAGTACCACCACGACGAACCGATTTATAAGACTCTTCAAACGCGACTTTAGACACTGCTGTGCAAACCACACCGTGAACGCCGCCGACTAACTGGTTAATTTTTTCTGATGGCTTATCTTGCATAAAGTCGATGCAATGAATTGCGCCGAGTTTTTTTGCTAGTGCCATTTTATCTTTGCCAGTATCAACCGCAATAACTTTCATGCCCATCGCTACTGCGTATTGAATCGCCAAGTGACCTAAGCCACCGACGCCGACTATCGCCATCCATTGACCAGGTTTTACCGTACTGACTTTTAAGGCTTTGTAGGTGGTCACTCCAGCACAAAATAACGGTGCAGCGTCAACATAACTCAAACCATCAGGAATTTTCACCACGTATTCACCATTGGCCAGACAATATTGGGCAAAGGAACCATCAACCGAATAACCCGAATTCTGTTGCGACAAACAAAGCGTTTCTTGACCTTCTAGGCAATAATCACATTGGCCACAGGCTGAATATAACCAAGGGATCCCCACTCGGTCACCGAGTTTAAGATGATGAATTTCAGAACCAATCTTCATAATTTCGCCAACCCCCTCATGGCCTGGAACTAAGGGTAATGTTGGTTTAACTGGCCAATCGCCATGGCAAGCATGGAGGTCGGTATGACACACCCCACACGCATGTATTTTAACTAAGACGTCTTTGGCACCAACAACAGGTATTGGTCGATCTTCGATGCTTAATTTCCCTTTAAACTCGTTTATAACTGCGACTTTCATAGTAAATCCCTTGTGAATATTAATAACTATTAATATCTTGTGCTTTATTACAAATTCAGCATTGATCGCGATCAATTTCACAACCGATATTTTTGCCCTAGCGTCGGGTCATTTACATCAAGCAACTTAAGAAAATTAGCGATGTTCGAAAGTACTGTTAATTGTTGTTATGCAAAATAGCCTTAAGATAGAAAGCCAAAAACCATCGCAAGGATGGATTTTGGCTTTAAAATAACATCATTATTACTTATTGTTCACGGGGATCATGATATGAGCGAAGGGGGTGTCTTGCCACATCACATAAGGTCCTCCATTAAATGGATCATCGGATACACCCTTTAACAAATTCTTGGGCACAATAATCATAAGATGCGGACCTTCTTGCACCCAGACATCGCCATTATTGGGATCGGTGGCGCCTGGGTTGCTATTACTAACATGAGCATCTCCTTGCATCATATAAGATATTCCAATGCGATCTAAAGTGAAGCTTTTGCCACTCTTGGCAGCTTGTAACACTTTGTTCCATACCGGATCGTTGCACATCGGATGAGCATCGCCGGGTCTTAACGGAATGCCAGGCATACATGTCCAATCGCTGGTGCCTTTTTTTACTACTTTGCCATTAAAATCTACGATTGTTGCGCGCTCAGATAGATCCGAGTGGGCGCCACTTTGCGCTAAAGCAATTTGTGCTTGTTGCTCGTTGGCAACTACCGGTTGTAATATCACCACCATTGAGAGTGCGATAATCGTTTGCTGTATTTTATACTTCATCATATTAACCTCATCAATTAGTTCCAGAACAATAGCTAGGCGCCATGCACCAAGTGGTGCACATCTGCAGCGGTTAATCCTGTGCCACCAATGCCCCAATTACCTTCTTCGATTTCAACAATTAAACAACTGCAAACTTGGCGTACCGCGGGCGTATCGGTGCCAATAACATCAATAATAGCTTGGGTTAGTTTGCTGATAATCTGTTGCTTTTGCTGGCTTGAAAACACGTTTTTTATCACTTTAATTTCGATTGCTGGCATGGTGTATCTCCTAATTACCTTTGAATTATTAGCGTAACAGGCTGAATTTTTTTATTGATGAGATTTTGGTGAGGATTTTATGAACAACATGATTTATTCGAGCTACTATGATTATATAGGCTCAGAGGACAAATAAATGACGAATGAATATCCAATCGGTTTTTATGGTCGCCAAGCAGAGTTAATCTTTCTAACTAATATATTGGCCGAAAAAAGTGAAGACGTTATCGGTTTGTATGGCTTAGCAGGCATTGGCAAGTCAACCTTACTCAAAGCGCTGACTAAGCAACATCAAAGCAGCTCAACCCACCTTGTTTATCTTGATTGTGAGTCGATTGAGCCAACCACAACGGCGTTTATCGCTGCCTTATCTGAACAATTGTCTGAGCCGATAGCAACTCCAGCGCAAAACCTGACCGAACTAAAACATCATTTAAGTCTACAAAAAACACCAATATTACTGATCCTCGATAGTTTCGAAGCCTTTGGTTTGTTAGAGACTTGGTTAAGACGCCACTTTATGCCACAACTGCAAGGTTGGCTAAAGTTACTCTTAAGTGGCCGGGTACCACCAGACCGATTATGGTTAATTCAAGACTCAAACTTCTGTTTTAGCAGTCTAAAACTCGATACGTTATCTTTTAACGATGCTGTAACCTGCCTTAAGCATGCCGGGCTTAGCGAACAATTAGCCATTGATGTCAATCAGTTTGCTAATGGTTACCCGCTAGTGCTGCGCCTTGCTATTGCCACGATTTTAGAACAGCCAGGGCGAAACCTGACTAATTTACCCGTAGATGACGTTGTTCGTACGCTCGCTAATTATTTTTTAGAAGACATCAAGGATCCGGTCATTAGACAAGCGATTGAAGCAATGTCGGTGGTCAGGCGCCTAACGGATTCGGTGCTGGCAGGCATGCTTGGCGATCAATACCACCGCGAACTCTATCAGCAACTGACCAAAATAAATTTTGTTGAGTGCCGGTCCGATGGACTGAGTTTACATAACGTATTAAAAAAAGCGTTAGCAGTCAGCCTTGAGGCGAGAGAGCCCGCTAAATATAGCCAACTGCGTCAAGATGCATGGCGGGTATTACGCTGTGAAATGAAAAATGTTATCAATCACAACTTGTGGCGCTATACCGCTGATATTATATACCTGGTTAATAACTGGGTGATCAGTGATGCCTTTTTCCCACCCAATGACAGCCGAGAGTACAGTGTCGAACCAGCAAGAGTAGGCGATATCCACGCCATATTAGAGATAGCACAGCTATACGAACCACAGACTATGCTTGAGGTGTATAAATTGTGGTGGCAGCACGCGCCGGAAGTCTTTCATTGCGTGCGAGATCAATCCGATTTAGTCGTCGGCTTTTATTGCTTGATAAAACCGAGCGAAATGGACGAACAATTACTCAATGCCGACCCTATTTGCCGTTTATGGTTGCAACATTTACAACACTGCGAACTTGACGGAAAAATTCCGTGTGCGCTATTCATTCGCCGTTGGTTATCACGATTTCACGGCGAAGATCATAGCGCGATCCAAGCAGCCTGTTGGGTTGATATAAAACGCGCTTACATCAGTATGCGTCCTGATTTACATCAGGTATATATGGCTATTGAAGACTTTGAACCTTATGCAATGGCCGCTAAAGGGTTAGGCTTTGTGGTTTTGGAACATCAACCTGTTATCGAGCAACATCAATATACCAGCGCCTTTCTTTACTTTGGACGTGCCTCTATTGATGGCTGGATTTCTCGCACATTAATGAATGAAATTGATTATATCGACGACGCTAACGCGCCCCCGTTATTATTTGACAAAGACGCACGGCAATTGATTACTCAGCAAGGGCGGGTTGATTTAACCAAGCTTGAATACGGCACCCTTGCATTGTTGATTGACAATGAAGGGGTGGCTATTTCGCGTAAAAGCCTGCTCGATAAAGTATGGGACATTCATTATGAAGGCGCGAGCAATGTGGTTGATACCGTGGTGTTATCACTGCGCAAAAAACTCGGTAATCGAGCGCATCTTATTCAATCATCACGAGGGATCGGTTATCGATTTATGGATAAAGACAGCTAAAGCGAATACAACTATTGGCCATGTTGACCTTAACTGCTACTACTGTCGCTACTGGCTAGTGTTGAGGCCGCTTTTCTCGCTCGCTATTTTTTGCAGCTCATTGGCCGTTAATGGCTGGTACCAACGTGGATATGACCAACCGTAACCCCACCGATATGACGTAGGAAAATAAGGGCTGCCTCCGACACGAACACCTGCTAACATCAAATTAGCAATTTGAGGTTCTCCTATTTCAGCAACACATTGGCGCAACTGCTGGTCCGAAGTTAGCCTTTGCTGATAGGTACCCCCTTGCCAATAAGTGTAATCGTGAGCGGTACAACACGACAACCATAATTTTTTCTGACTAAAGGTACCATCAGGAAAAACACTGCAGCCGTCAGAAGTAAATTGTTTTATGTTTTCTGCCTGCACAGCATTAGTGGCAAAAACACATAACAAGCTAAAAATAATACGCATAAATATCCATGATTGAAAAACGTTGATTGCAGCCACAATTATTTAAATACAATTGATATCATTAACAAAGGACTAAAGTCGTTGTGAGCACAGAGATTACCATTCTTGTCCATGGTTTCAATAAAAACATTTCGGACATGGCTTATCTTGAGACAGGTCTAAAGCAGGCTGGTTTTGATGTTTTCGCTGTAAATTTACCGGCAAGGTTCGGTAGTCTTGAGCAGTGCCGTAACGCACTTTATCACCAGATTAAAGACATTGTGCACGGCGTTGATGTCGTCAATTACGTTGCCCATAGCATGGGCGGTCTTATTACACGATCATTGATTGCTTCAATTAAACAACAAAATGTTGGCCATTGTGTCTTTATTGCAACCCCACATGGCGGATCTAAGTTAGCAGCTATCGCCAACTGCATTCCTTTATATGCGACTGTATTTAAACCGATAACCAATCTTTTACCTAATCTTAAATACCCAACGTTCACATCGCACCATAACTTCAAAATTGGACTTATCGCTGGCAGTCACAACCAGGGACTTATCGGGCGTTTGTTTTTGTCCAATGCCAGTGATGGTCGAGTCGAAATTTCAGCGGTAAAAACACCTGATATGGATGAGTTTAAGATTCTGCATTATAGCCACACCAAAATACACCACAGCAATGAGACTCTAATCGCGGTAAAAAAATTTCTGACGACAGGCAGCTTTGAGGGCAGTTAATAACCTTGATAATATACTTAACGAATGAGCGGTCAATCACAATCAAAACCAAGCGACTAATGAAAACCACGTAATTATTTGGTAGCATGGCGCCATTAAAATCTTGTCGTCAATATTGTGCTGATAATCTGTGGGAAAGTGGTCGTTAATGGTAGAAAATCGTAGTCAATTAAAGAGTAGTTATGACGAGCAAGGTTACTTTGTCATTAAAAATTACTTTAATCCGTCTGAACTTACAGCGCTGAGAAATGTAATATTAAAATTTCATCAGTTATGGAAAAGCGATAATCGAGAATTTTATCAAGAAGACGCGTTCAATTCATCGTTAATTACCGGTAGCAGGTACTTAGAACCTGACGATAGGGTTAAGCTGTTTAACTTTATCAGTTCTAAAAAAATAATGGCAGTGGTCGATTCGGTGATCCCAACTAAGCCAGCTTTTATGAATACTCAATTATTCTTTAACCCGTTTAATCAACAACAAAACAGCTTTTGGCATCGAGACTGTCAATATGATTATGAGATTGCAGGGCAAAAAAAAGCGATTGAGGAAACCCAAGTTTTGCATTTGCGGGTCCCTTTGTTTGATGAACTCGGCATGGAACTAATTCCTGGTACGCATAAGCGCTGGGATAGTGATGAAGAACTAGCGGTGCGCCTAGAAGAAAAGGGCAGAGACAGTAATGAAAGTCTCGCTGGTGGTAAAGAAATTAACTTAGCCGCCGGTGATTTGTTAGTTTTTTCGGCTGATATGATCCATCGTGGTTTATATGGCTTAGACAGATTAGCGCTTGATATCTTAATTTTTGATCCCACAGGTAATTTTGCTGATTATGTTGACGACGATTGCCTACCGGATGACTCGATGTTAGATAAAATTGACGATCCAAGGTTATTTGTTAATACACTCGCGTTAAAGTCGCTGGCTTGAGTTAGACTCAAATTAGTAAAAGGCTATTTTAGTAAATCTCATCAAGAACAAAACAACCATAATAACATCCTTGGTTATGGTTGTTTAACCCTCAACTACAACAGTAACAATCACTCCTAGCCCCTTAAATCTTCGTCATTTGTTCCTGCAATAACTTTTAAAATCCTTTTTTACATCCTTATTTTTATAATTGTGCGATGCAAATTGCAATCGTAGTGACTTGAGCGGCGCGATGTCACGGTTATTTGAGCTCAACCGCTTAAATGTTTAGGCTCAAGTTAATGGCTATTATTATGATTTTTAACTATAAAAATTCTAAAGATTATTTAGCTACCCCCTAACAAAGCATCGGTATAAGTATTGCACTAGTTGGTTAGAGCTCATTTGAGTTAAGTAGAACTAAGAAGTAAGAGCCTTGCTGTGCCAAATACTATTAGGCGACATTCATAGGGATAAATTAATGAAGCAGACACTGATGCCACGAATGATACTCTGCATGGCGCTGAGCACTTTGGGTGCGGGTTGTCGTAGTATCATAGTCAGTTCTGCGCCTCATATACAAACACAAAGAGCAACATTAAGCCCAGCTCCACTTTTACCTACCGTTCAAAAAGTAAGTTTAGGCGACAACCAATATCAACTGACGGTTATGGTGTTACAGCAACTGCAACAAGATTTAGGCGGTAAGCCATTGACCAATTCATCGCTATCACGCGATCAATTAATATTATCCCCTGAGCTTCTCTCTTTGGTTCAAATATTAAATACTCAGCATAACGGAGTTGAGGCTGCTAATGTCACAACGGTTGCTCAACTGGCTCAATATTTACACCATCGCTTACCGATGCACGATCAGGTGACCCGCCTTCGAGCGATGATCCAACAGTATCAATCTTCAATTGTCATACAATGGCCAAGCTTAACTCCTAAAGATTATCGACTCGGTCAGCGCCATCATCCAATAAGCCAACTTAGAGTCATGCTGCAATGGTTAGGAGATCTGCGTGCTCGTAGTGACGATACTGTTTTTCACGGCAATAGTGTTGATCGGACTAGTTTTGAAAGAACATCGCGGGCCGATATTTTTGATCCTGATCTTATTGATGGTTTAAAGCGGTTCCAGCGCCGTCATGGTCTGGTTGCGACGGGGCAGTTAAATAAGGCAACAACCAACGCACTAAATGTGACACCGACGCAGCGGATAAGGCAAATGCAAACTAACCTGTGGCGGTGGTTTTCGTTACCAGCACAACTGCCACAGCGCTACCTAAGGGTTAACATTCCCCAATATCAGTTGATGTTATATCATGCAGGAGAATTGGCTTTTAAAATGCCTGTTATTGTCGGTCGTGCCGATTGGCCAACACCTCGTTTAACCACCACCTTAACAGGTTTAACGATTAACCCGACCTGGACACCACCAAACTCAATAATCCGCGCCGATCTGTTGCCGCTTCATCGTCAGCAACCCGGTATTTTAAATCATCAGGGGTTCGAGCTGCACCAAGGCGCAGTGACTAATCCGCTTAGGCGCACAATTCCAGATCAGGCCCAACAACGATTAGCCCCACTATTACAGCGCTACCGATTAGTTCAGGCGGCGGGACCTCGCAATGCGCTGGGGAAACTTCGATTTTTGATTGTCAATAGGCAAGCAATTTTTTTGCATGATAGCCCGGCTAAATATTTGTTTGCTAATAACCACCGGGCATTGAGTCATGGCTGTATTCGTTTGGCCAATGCCAATAACCTCAGTGATTATTTGTTCAAAACCGATCCGAAACTCAACGGCATCAATATGCAGAGCCTATTGCGCCAAGCTAGCACGCGAAGTTTATCCTTGTCACAGCCACTACCAGTGTTTATCACCTACCATACCAGCTGGATAGATGCGGCTGGCACATTGCAGTTAAGACCCGATATTTATCAATTAGATCGAGGAATATAGCGAATGAATTTACCTGTCGCGGGAAACGTAGATCTTAATATTTTGGCTAAGAAAGAGAAAAATGCCCGAATGAAACTAAAACTGTTAGCGATTATTCATTTTAATGAAGGAAAATCGCGTTATCAGATTGCGCGGTATTTAAAAGTTAGCCGAACCAGTGTTAATGGCTGGATCAGTAAATACTTGGCCAATGGCTTAGCAGGGTTAATCGATAAAAAACATCCCGGACGACCTGGTTCATTAAAACTGGACCAATTAGAGCAGCTAGAGCTGTATCTTAATCAAGCTGTCAGCCATGTTACTGACACACAAATTGACGGCAGTGATATTCAAGCCTATATCTTGAGAACTTTTGGCGTTGAATATGAAAAATCTGCCGTATATCGCTTATTAAACCGGCTTGGTTATTCGCTACGAGATAATTATTTACACCTGCTTTATTGAACGTTTTAGCCGTTAACATTAGTGGATAATTCGGGTTAAATATATCGAGATTAATATAATGATATTTAAAATGATTATCATTAATTATGAGTGGTACTGCTGGTGGTAAAACAACATAAATTGCAGCCCCCCACTGATTTAATTACTGGTCTAATTTAACCAAAACATTCCAAAGTAACCCCCATTATAATTGCGCTCATTATGAGCAATATTGGCTCTCGTCATCGCTGTTTAGCGACTAACCAACATTCATACCATTATTTTGGCGCTGACCTTCATCAATTACGCTAACAATCGCTGTTTTTCGTTGATTATTCGAGTTGCTCAGCTGATAACGTTTAACCGGCGGCCACCAATTGTTACTTGCTTACATCGCCAACCAGATCAGTTAATTAATCAGCCTCAAACCGTCGGAGGGCTATGCTACCTTTAACTTGAGCTGTTAATCACACGTATATCAATAATTTCTAAGCGAATGCTCCGATAGTTATATTGATTTATCGTCTGGTTAATCGCCAATTTATTAATTACTGGTGGAGAAATATCATGCAAGTAAAAGCGTTAATTAAACAATTTATTAAAGATGAAAGTGGTTTAACTGCAGTTGAGTACGCCATTGCCGGAGGTTTGGTTGTTAGTGCAATGATTGGTGCGTTTACCACCTTAGGGACTAATGCAACGGGAAAAATAACGGAATTAGGCGCCGCAATTGGTGCGCCATAATTGTGGGCGATTTCGCCCCTGTAATTAAACCCGACGTTGTCCTTAAGCTCACCTAGTGAGGTTGTACTAACGTCAACAAGCAACAGGAATTGTTATGACAGACATTCAACTAATCTTACAACTGCTGCTTGCTTGTTGCTTTTTTATTGCCGCAATCGGCTTCGACTTAACCAGCCACAAAATCCCTAATCTGCTTTGCTTACTGGCGATAATCAGTGGTTTTGGGCTTAATAGTTATTATCAACACTTTGACGGGTTTTTAACCGCAAGTTACGGCGCGACACTGGCATTTTGTTTACTATTCCCGGCTTTTGTTACGCGGATATTAGGTGCCGGAGACGTTAAATTAATGATGGGTATTGGCGCATTAGTTGGGCCACAACTTCTGTTATGGAGTTTGGCTTATGGCATTGTCGCAGGCTCTGTAACCAGCATTTTGCTGGTGGTTTACCACAGTGGATTACGCGGTATTGGCAAAACATTTAAACGTTATTGGGATTGTTTGTATTTACGCCATTATTTTAAACCCGAGCACGATGAAATTGCATCTAAACAGGTGCCTTATGCGCCAGCATTAGCATTAGGATGGCTGTGGGCCTGTCTTTTAGACCAAGATGTCATCAATGTTTACGCCCAGTGGAGCCAATATTTCACGTTAGGAGCTTTATAACAATGCTTGATTCAGATTCAAATCAGCCGACATCGATACAGCCGGCACAGCAAACACCAGATCCGGCGTTGCACTCCGATTTTGACAGCATCAGCTTAATTGCGCCGCGGCCAACGAACCTTGAGCAAACTGGATTATCTCAAACATTATTGCTCGAGCTGCTGCTTAAGCATTTAATGATTGGCGGAGTACTCACGAAACAGCAAATGGTCATACAATTAGGCCTGTGTGGCGCTATCATTGAACTACTGCTCAAAGTTGCCAAAAAGCTCGGGTGGGTCGAGAATCGCCAGGCCACTAGTGATGACCAGATGCGGTTTAGTTTAAGTCTTGGTGGTGCAGCCATGGCCCAGCAGGCAGTCGCACGCAGCGGTTACATCGGACTTGCGCCAGTGCCCTTAAATCAATATTTCCCCATTTGTCGTGAGCAATCGAGTCGCTCACATGCGGTAACAAAAACCCAAATTGAGCATGCTTTTAAGTCTATTGTCTTGCCGCCAGAGTTGTTGGGCAAACTGGGTCCGGCCCTTAACTCTAATCGGCCGCTGTTAATCTATGGACCACCTGGCACCGGTAAAAGTTATATTTGTCGCCATCTCAATTTACTGTTTGGTGACTCGGTCCTCATTCCTTACGCCATTAGTATCGGGCATGAAATTATTCAGGTGTTTGATCCGCAGCTGCATCAAAAAATTGAAACAGCCCCAGCAAATTGCTCATTACATCTTAATAAAGGCCATGATCCGCGCTGGATCAACTGCAACAGACCATTGCGGATCACCGGCGGTGAATTAACCGCCGAGATGTTAGAAGTTAGATTTGATCCGCACAGCAAAACTTACATGGCACCGCTGCAACTTAAAGCGAATAACGGCATTTTGTTAATTGATGATTTAGGACGTCAGAAGGTCACGACTAAACAGTTGTTTAATCGTTGGATTATCCCAATGGAAGAGCGACGCGACTTTTTGTCTTTGCAATCGGGGGAACACTTTGAAATTCCGTTTGAATTAATTTTAATTTTTTCAACCAATCTTAACCCGCGCGAGTTAGTTGACGAGGCTTTTTTACGTCGGCTTGGTTATAAAATTCACTTCGACGCCTTAGCTGAGCCCTTATACCGATCTATCTGGTTTGACACCTGCAAACAGCTAAACCTTAGCTGCGACGAGAATGTTTATCAGCATTTATTAGGCCAATATCACCAACGTTATGATCGACAATTTATGCCATGTTACCCCCGAGATCTATTGGGGATCATTTCGGATCAAATTAAGTTTAAGTCATTAGACCCAGCTGTAACACCGGCACTTATCTATGCAGCTTGGCATATTTATTTTGTTAAACAGTAAGTTATTTTAGTGGTGGCTTGTGTATGCCAGCCATAGGAGTTTGAAATGAACAGCAAAACAACACTTTTTGTCATGTTATCTCTGATCTTTGGCGTGGTAGCTGTTTACCTTGCCCAAAGTTGGTTAGTCAAAAATAGTTCAACCCCTGCACCACAAATGTCCAATAGCATAGTGACGATGGCCACAGACGTTGCAATGGGCACTATATTGGAAAGGAAACACCTAAGTCGCACCCAGTTTCCCGAAGACTTAATTCCAGATGGCGCGATAACAGATCTGGAATATGCGCAAGGAATGGTGGTAAAGCAGCGCTTGTACCAAGGTGAAATATTACGCGACGAACGCATCATTAAAAAAGGCGAAGGCAGTACCTTGGCAAGCTTAATTACCCCTAATATGCGTGCCATTACGATCAGGGTTAATGATGTCGTGGGCGTTGCTGGTTTTTTATTGCCAGGCAATCGAGTTGACGTACTCAATTTGTATAAAAAAGCCAAAAAACTTCGGACCGATATTGTGTTATCCAACATAAAAATATTAGCGATAGACCAACGCGCCTCTCATGATGAAAACAAACCAACGTTAGTGCGAGCGGTGACCCTAGAAGTCGACTTGGTGCAGGCTGAAATACTCTTGCTTGCTAAAGGGCGGGGATCATTACAACTGGCTTTAAGAAACCCTAACGACCAAAATCCGGTGAGACTGATTAAAGTCGCCATGCCAGTCGTTAAAGTCGCTCGCGTTGCAGCGCCAATCCAACCGCCAAAAGTGATAATTCGTTACGTTAAGCCAAATAAAACCAAAGTGTATTTGCTCAAAGGCATTAATGAGCAAGAAGTAACGACTCGAACAGCTCATTAGTCTTGATTTTATATTGGCAATAATTGATCAGTTTAGTAAGGAGAATATAATGTCGCAGCTAACAGCTTGGTTCATGAAAGTAGGGTGTATATTGATGATATGGGGTCTTACCCTCTTTAGTTCCTTTGCGGTAGCTGGAGGGCCGACAGGCATCCATAATGAGATCAAGTTAATCCCGATCTTTAAATCACGTAACATAGTGCTCGCGCGCGCGTTACATCGGATATCAATTGGCAATCCGGAAATTGCCGATATTAAGTTATTGCCCAATAACCAGCTGTATATTTTAGGCAAGCGCTTGGGCAGCACCAATATCATGGCCTGGGATACTAAAGATCGGTTAATCGATGTGATTGACATTGAGGTCACCCATGACTTGAATGGTTTAAAGCGCAGGTTGCATCAGTTTCTGCCGCAACAAAAACTGGCAGTTCAGACTTCTCAAGGCCAGTTGGTGATAAGTGGTGAAACTTCAAGTTTAAAAAAAATGAATACCGCGGTCGAGTTGGCTCAGGGTTATTCTGATGCCGCTACGGTTGGCAAGTACAAAAGTTCGGTTTTAAACATGATGTCAATTGGTGGCGGTCACCAGGTAATGCTTGAGGTGGTGATCGCCGAAATTCAGCGTGATGTCGCGCGGCAGTTCGACGTTGACTTTTTCATCTTTAACAACAGTTCTAAGCTTTCTGGTGGCATTGCCTCCGGTGAATTTAGCTCCAGCACGGGTTTAGATGTCACGCTAGACAACCGCGGTTTCTTTGCGCAGTACGCCAATAGTAATCTGCTGATGAACTTTGCGTTCGACATTGCCAAGCAAAATGGCTTGGCCAAGGTGTTGGCTGAACCGACCTTAACCGCGCTAAGTGGCCAACAAGCAGAGTTTTTGTCCGGTGGAGAATTTCCCATTCCGGTGCCGAGCGACGATGGCACCACGATTAAATTCAGAGACTTTGGGGTTGGCGTTAAGTTTGTGCCTACGGTGCTTGATTCTGGCCAAATAAATTTAAATTTAAATGTCATGGTCAGTGAACTCAGTAATGCCAATTCTATTATTTTAAACGCCCAAAATAACGGCACCAGCTCTAATGCTTTGCTGGTGCCATCTATAGTGAAACGTACCACCGCGACCACGGTTGAACTGGCAGACGGTCAAACGATCGCGATTAGTGGCTTAATCAGTGACAGTTTGCGTGAAAATGTCGATCAAATTCCAGGCCTGGGAGATATCCCTATTTTGGGCCAGCTATTTAAAAGCCAAAGCTTTCGCAGTGGTCAAACTGAATTAGTCATTTTGGTGACGCCGCGTTTGGTTAGGCCGTTTAATAAAAAGGATATTAGCTTGCCAACCGATGGTTTTGTTACACCGTCCGATGTTGAATTTTATCTGCTGGGTAAACTGTCTGCCAAAAAATCTAATGCTAAGCCCAATAGTATGCCACCAACGTCAAAGCCATTATCAAAGCCATCATCTAAGCCACTGATGGCCATTGATGATGGCGGCATGACCCAAAAATATGGCCATTCACTTTAACAAGCGGAGAGTAATCACATGTTGAACTTGAGTAACAAAAACATCACGCGCGCGATCTTGTTGTCACTCGCGGCTACTGGCTTGACCACCGGGTGCAGTCAGCTGCACCAATTTACCCTGGGCCAGAGCTATCAGCAGGTCAGCGAAATACAAATACTCGACCCACAGGCGCCAGGTCGTAACGAGGGCATCGTGTTATCGCTCGATGGTAATTATGGCTACGCCGTGACTAATGCTTACCGTAAAAGTAATAGCTTGCCGCAAACCGCCAGAGGTAAGTTAACCATGATCGAAATTGGTAAATAATAGTTAGTTAATTGCAGATAAGGGGCACTGATGAATAAATTAAACTGTCGCACAATGTTGCCTGCACCTCATCAAATTTGCCGTCAGTCGGGCGCTATTTTAATTATGTTTACGATTGGCTTATTTGCATTACTGGCGGTTGCAGCATTAGCCATTGATGGCAGTCACCTATTACTCAGTAAAAGTCGGTTGCAAAATATCGTTGATTCGTCAGCGTTAAATTCTGCTAAAACCCTAACCGAGGGCGGTTCACTTTATGATTCGCGCCAAGCTGCCATTGTATTACTACAACAAAATTTAGCCTTTGCTCAAAATCACGAATTAAGTGCGGGCATCGATGTCGCAGCAACAGATTTTAATAATACTCAGGTAACGAGCAACATAGTGATCGAGTTTTCGCAGTTGCCCGATCCCTTTGTGCCTATTTTGGACGAAGACAGTGAATATGTCAGGGTTATCGTAGAAAGTGTCAGTTTAAATAATTTTGTCGCCGACCTTTTTAGTTTTAATAAAGTCGTCAGAGCATCGGCCGTGGCCGGGCGCAGTACCGACATTGCCTGTAACAGCAAATTGATCCCGATGATGGTCTGTGCCGAGCAGTTACCCGACAACAGTTATGTCGCGCCCCCAACATTAGAGCTTTATGTGATGAAAATAGGATCCAAGCAAAATGATACGTTGGGCCCAGGTAATTTTCAGCTGCTCGATTTAGGGGTTAGTCACAGCGATACCACACTTAAAGAAGCCTTGGCCGGTGGGTATAGCGCAGAGGTCTGTGTAAACCCCGGTGATACCGTTGATACCATGCCCGGTAATAAAGTCGGCCCGGTGGCTGCGGGTCTCAATATGCGCTTGGGTATTGCGACTCCAGGCCAAGGTAATATGAGTGAAGAGACTTACCCACCCGATATTAATACCTGCGTTGGCACACCGATTGTACCGGATCAAGACAGTAACATTCCTACCGGCAGTGAAGACGGCGCTTATCGTTTTAGCGCTTATGAGCATTCGTTGACGGGTCTAGTCGATCAATGCTTAAGCGGTGAAGCAAATTTTATTGGTGGTGTTAGCAGTCGACGTGAAATGGAAGTGGTGATAGGGATATGTGATGGCACCACTAATGGTGCCAATACGGTTGAAGTTGTTACTACTGGTTGCTTCTTTTTAACCCAAGAGGTTTTACACCAGGGTAATAATGCCTACGTTATTGGCGAGTACGCCGCTAGTTGTGCCGGCGCGGGGCATGCCTCGCTCGATCCAACGTTAGAGAGTTTTAGCAATACCATTGTGCTATTTCGTGATCCTGACAGCCCTGACTCTTAAAATAGAATAAGGAGAATAAGGTGAATTTCAATCAGCAAAAAGGCATCGCCATTGTTGAATTTACCCTGGTATTGCCGGTGATGCTGCTGCTAATTTACGCGACAGCTGAATTTAGCCGAGTGCTTTACCAATATAACTTGCTGACCCAGTTAACCCGTGACGCTGGCCGGTATATTTCGTTAGCGGGTCACGCGATCCCAGATACAACAGGGGTGGTTGATCTCACCGATGAGATCAAAACAGAAACCCGAAACATCTTGCTATATGGCACGCGATTTAGTGGCAGTACGCCACTGTTAGATGGCCTAAACGTGGCAGATATATCAATTACCGAGGTTGGGGCCGGCATTATCGTGATTAGCGTTAGTTATGACTGGAGCCCGATTGTCGGTGATGTTATGCCTACCTTTGGTTTCGGCGCAGATATCGACTTAAGTTTTAACCTTAATACTGCTTATGCTGTGAGGGCAATATGAGAGCTCAACGCGGTGTTTTTGCGGTCGAATTTGCCATTATTAGTAGTATTTTTATGGTGCTGTTATTTGCCATTATTGAGTTGGGTCGGTTGTATTTTACTTACAATGCGCTTTATGAAGTGTCGCGTCGCGCAGCCAGGCTTGCGGTAGTGTGCCAAGTGGGCGACCCAGACATAAACACCATGGCGCGGTTCAATGGCACCGATATTGTGCCAAATCTCGTTGATAGCAATATCATTATTAGTTATCACCAAGACACCGGTGTGGTCGCAATTGGCAGCGATATTGCGCTGGTTCGGGCGCGAGTTGTCAACTATCAACATCAATTTTTAGTACCAGGGTTAATGATGACCCTCAACTTTGCCGATTTCATCACCGTGTTGCCCCGGGAAAGTTTAGGGGTATTTAAGGTCGATGACGATGCACCCGCAGGGGCCGGTTTTACTGACTGCAGCTAAGTTTAGATAAGGAAACACCATGAACAAGTCACTTGAGTTATTCATTGCTGAGGCCAACCCGCAAGGTGTAAACAGTCAAATTGTTGAGGCAACGGCAGACGATGTTTTTATGCCTTGTGCCATGCAAGCACTGCTTATTAATTGTCAATCCGACGCGCTGCCCGGCGTGGAACGTGAACTTGCAGGGGCCCGAAATTTCAGTTGGCATAATGTCAGTTATGCTGACGCAACGAGTCAGCAGCAATCAGGGCGAACCCATTACGATATTCTGTTGTTGCTGTTACCCCATGATGAAGCCCAAGCTGTTGAGGCATTAAGCTATGCGGCCAGTTATGGCATTGCGACTATCTTGTTAGGGCAAGATACCTCACAAGGCGTGCTAAGACGGGCCTTTCAGCAAGGGGTTTGTGATTTCATATCGCTGGACGCCCCTAAAGGGCAATTGCTCGAGGCGATTAGCCATATTGCTAGCCAAGTTGCTAAAAAGGCAAAATTGGCCCCCCTTATCGCTGTAATCAATGGTAAGGGGGGCTCAGGTGCTAGTTTTATTGCGACCAGTCTGGCCGATATTGTCGCCGCAAGAGCAAGCGATGAAGTTGCCCTAATCGATTCCGATTTACATTGTGGCACGCTCGCCCACATGCTGGGGCTCAATCCTAGCTTCTATATTACCGATGCTTTGCTCAGTCTTGAACAACTTGATGCGGTCGCCTTAAAAAGCGTGATGACGAAAAAGAACCAGCTTCATTTACTCGCGGCACAGTCGTTTTCCTTGCTTAATAGTCAAGTAAATATCGAACCAGACCAGTTCAAGCAATTATTGCTCAAGTGTCGAAAACATTATCGACAGGTGATCATTGATCTTTCTCGTGGCCCAGAGCAATGGAATTTATCGGTGCTTGAAGACGCCGAAATATTACTGGTACTGCAACAAAATGTGATCAGTATTAGAGAAACCAAGGCGCTGATCACCCAGCTGGTTGGCAATTTAGGATTAGACCGGCAGCGGATCCATATCTTGGTAAACCGTTATCAAAAACGCGGCGTCGACATTAGCATTAGTGATATTAAGGAGGCAACCGGCATTGATTCTGTGTGGACGGTCGGCAACGACTTTAAAGTCGCCAATCAATGTACGGACCTTGGCGTAGCTATTACGGGAGTGGTCCGGCGTGGCCGCATGCTCAGTGACTTACAAAAGATAGCTAGCAACTTTCTTCCGCCATCACCAGCGGCCAACAAAGCTACTTCAAGCATTTGGTCGCGACTATTTGGGGCATAAGTTATGGAAAATCAGCAGCACAACGACATAGTTTCGGACCAGCTCTCGCTGACCAAAGAAGAACTTGAAATTAAAGAACAACTGTACGATAAGTTACTGAACGCGTTAGATCTGTCGCTTATCGAAACAATTTCTAAGGAACAGGCGCGGCAACAAATTAGTGATATTTGCCTACAACTAATCAACGAATTGCATTTGCCAATCAATTTAACCGCTCGCCAGCGCTTAATTCAATTGATTATTGATGAAGTATTAGGTTTGGGCCCCTTAGAGACATTATTGGCCGATCCCACGATTTCAGATATTTTAGTCAACGGTTTTGACCATGTTTACATTGAACGCCATGGCAAATTAGAACGCGTAGCAGTGAAGTTTCATAGCAATGCACACTTACTCAATATCATTGATCGCATTGTGTCGAGTGTTGGGCGCCGAATTGATGAATCATCGCCGATGGTCGATGCCCGGCTGCAAGACGGTTCTCGCGTTAACGCAATTATTCCACCACTGGCATTAGACGGCCCTTGCTTATCAATTAGGCGCTTCGCAGTCGATAAACTTAAAGCTCAGCAGCTGATTAAACTCGGCTCTATTAGTGCCGACATGATCGAAGTGCTCAAGGGTGCCGTGCAAGGCAAGCTTAATATTCTGGTTTCTGGCGGGACCGGCAGTGGCAAAACAACCTTGCTTAATTTGTTGTCTGGCTATATCCCCAATGATGAAAGAATCGTCACTATTGAAGACTCAGCAGAATTGCAGCTACAGCAAAGCCACACTGTTCGATTAGAAACCCGGCCACCAAATATTGAAGGAAATGGCGAAATCAGCCAACGAGATTTAGTCAAAAACTGCCTGCGCATGCGCCCAGATCGCATTGTAATAGGCGAGGTCAGAGGCGGCGAAGCACTAGATATGTTATCGGCTATGAACACCGGCCACGAAGGCTCGTTAACCACGTTACATGCCAACAGCCCGCGTGATGCGCTAGGGCGGTTGGAGTATATGGTCTGCATGTCTGGGTTTGATATGCCAGTGAGCAATATTAGGATTCAAATTGCTTCAGCGATTGATCTGGTGGTGCAACTGAGCCGCCAAGAAGATGGCCGACGCCGGATCACCAGTATTCAAGAAATAAATGGCATGGAAGGCGACATTATTACCATGTCAGAAATATTTTGCTATACCCGAGAAGGTAAAGACAGCGATGGCAATATTCTTGGCCGATTTGATGCAACCGGGGTAATCCCGGGGTTTCATGGCAAGCTCAAAATGCAGGGCATTGATTTACCCTACGAGCTATTTAATTGTGCTAACGATTTCGATGACTATTAGGAGAATTTATTATGGTGTCAAATGAGCTGATTTTTCTCGGACTAATCTTCATTGCGGTGATTTTTTTATCACAGGCACTGTTTTTACCTGTTTACAATCCACAACGGGCCAAAACGGCGCTGGTGCGGCAACGGCTTAAAAAATTGAGTATTGCAGAGGGTGATAATGGTCAACAAATTTCATTATTGCGTAAAAGTCGTTTAGACAAATTGGGGGCTGTTGGCCAGTCGCTCGAGAAAGTCAAGCTAATAGAAAACCTAAGCTATCGATTAGAACTGGCTGACTATCAGTTAATGGGGCATAAATATTTGCTGTTAGCGCTAATTAGCGCGTTAGTTGGAGTGATCATTGGTTGGTATCTTGTTCACCATTGGCTCGTTTGTCTGTTGATTGGGGTGTCGGTCATTTTGTTGTTCAGATTTAAGCTTAACTATGACACCAATAAGCGGATGGAACTGATCGAGGCGAGCTTTCCCGACGCGCTCGATGTTCTGCGCCGAGCACTGCAAGCGGGTTACGCTTTTTCTGATGCGATCAAACTCATTACCCAAGAAATGGAAGGGCCACTCGCTAAGGAGTTTAGCCTAATGTTTGCCAACCTAAATTATAGTAAAAGCACTAAACGGGCGTTGTTGGCATTTATTGAGCGAGTACCGAGCATTACCGCGATGGCCTTTGCGAGTGCGGTAATGGTGCAAAAAGAAACGGGCGGTAATTTGGCTGAAAATATCGATAATTTAAATCGGGTTATTCGGCTGCGATTCAAGTTTAGACGCCGGGTCAGAACACTGTCGGCAGAAGGGCGGTTATCGGCTTGGATCTTAATGTTAATGCCGTTTGTTTTATTTGCGATTATTCATTTGCAAAGCCCTGGTTATGTCGCGGAATTAACTGGCACACCACAAGGGTTAAAATTATTAATGTGGGGAGGCCTCGGCATGTTGATTGGTGGCTTCTGGCTTAGTAAAATAATTAAGATAGAGATGTAACTATGGACTATTTAACCAGTTTACTGAATATAATATTGAATGACCCACAGTATTTTCAGTGGGCAATCTACTTGATTGCTGGCTTAACTGGAGTGACGTTGGCGATTGCCATCTCATTGCTAGTTTCTGGTGCTTATTCGCCATTGAAATCACGACTTGAAGTGATCAAACATGAGGGCTCGACAACTCATCATCATCAGCAGCAAGAAGTATTGAGTACTCTTGAGCACGGCTTAGATCAGGCCGCCAAAAAGCCCCTGTTTAAATTCTCTAACGAAACAACTCGCAAGTTAATGATCCATGCCGGGTTTCACTCTGAAAATGCGCTGGCTTTATTTAATGGAATTCGACTAATGGCACTGCTGGTTGCCGGGTTAGCCTCGTTCTTTGCCTTTAGGTTGTTGCCCGACTTATCGAACCTTGTCACTTTGTATTTGTTTGCGCTGTTTTTCGGATTAGCCTTCATGCTCCCCACTATGGTGCTGCGATATTTTGCTAATAGCCGAATGAAAATGCTCAGACTTGGCTTTCCTGATGCACTAGATTTGTTGGTGGTCTGTTGTGAAGCGGGTTTGGGACTATTAGCCGCAATCCAGCGCGTAGCCAAGGAGTTGGCAATTAGTCACGAAGATTTGGCCAGCGAACTCGATTTAGTGTGCTCAAAGGTACGAGCGGGGTTAACGGTAAAAGTAGCATTAGACGAGTTTATTAGCCGAACCGGGCTTGAGGATATTAAAGGTTTGAATTCGGCGATATCGCAAAGTATTCGTTTGGGCACGGGCATTGCGCAAACACTGAGGGTATTTTCAGATGAATATCGTGACAAAAGGCTGCAAGCTGCCGAAGAACAAGCGGCTAAATTAGCCGTTAAAATGATATTTCCAATGATGGGCTGCATCTGGCCATCGTTCTTTATTGTTGCGGTTGGGCCCGCGATCCTTAAAGTAATGAGTGTGTGGGACAAGGCATTTTAGTTGCAGTAACAACAAGTAATCATCGCAGACGCAAGTAACATAAGAATTAATCAGTATAAGAACCAATATAAGCACTTATATAAGGACATTTACTATGAACATACAACGCACGGGATGCCGCTTTAACCTGTCACCAGTATTAATACTGTTAATAACACTGTTTAGTGTTGGCTGCTCAACTATTCCACCCACGCAGAAGAGCCAAGCGGGACTTAGTCGAGCGGATTTGTACGAGGGTCGTGCACCGATTACCATTAATCAAAACAAGGTGCCGGCTAATGAACAACAAGCGATAAGCCAGGCACAGGCCGCCCAAAAATTTCAAAAATTAGACACTGCACTTTATTGTTATATTCAAGCCTTGGAATTTAACCCTGACAATGCCCAAACCCTGTTTCAGATAGGTCAGATCCATGGTTTTCGTGACAATAAAAAAATGGCAATTAAAGCCTATCTAGAGACTGTGGCACTTGCCCCAAATATGGGCGTGGCCCATAGCGCACTTGGCGTGTTAGCGATGAACAGTCGCCAATACCAATTAGCGACTGTTCACCTTAATCAAGCAGTGACCCTCGATCAGTTACGTTTGAACAATACTAGGAAAAAAATTGAACACCTTGAATTCATCGCGCTTGACCAATCTTCGCCAATGCGTGCCTATAACGCGTTGGCCGTGGTTGAAGACTTGGCACAACGTCATTCAACAGCCAGAATCTATTTTAAACTCGCGCTCAAACAACAGCCACGCTCGCCATTGTTAGCAACAAATTTAGGTTATTCATTATATCTTAGTGGTCAATATAATTTGGCTGAGCGTTACCTTAAACAAGCCATTGAGTACTCGCCTACTTTTGAGCGAGCATGGACTAACCTAGGGTTAGTTTATGCCCGAAAGGGCCAATATAACCAAGCACTGATGAGCTTTGAGCAGGTAATGTCGCCGGCAGAAGCATTAAACGATTTAGGATATTATTTATTGCTAGAGCGTAAATATACCCAGGCAATTGAGTTATTTAGACGGGCTATCGACAGTTCTTCACAGTATTTTGAGCAAGCGAATAAAAACTTAAAACGCGCAACGTTGAGTAATAGGGCACTTGTAAATGCTAAGGCGGGCAAATCTTAATAACGATCGGGATTAAATAAACCAGCGGTTAAGTAACTGTAACCAGCTTATTAACCACGCGGCCACAAACGAATGCGTTTGTGGCCGCGTGGTAGTTGTGGCTTGTTCGCAGTGCGTTGAAGAAAGTGACTTGGCACTGTTTTGTTGTGCCTGACTCAACGTTTTTTTGCTATCGGCTGCATTCGCTGTTGCAGTAAACCTAGCCCGAGTTGCTGGACTCATACTGACCAACAATCCTGACTTATTCGGTTTGTTGGCGACGCGTCGATGTGATCTCTTTACGCTACTGCACATATAAAGCCTCAAATAATAGCCTGCACCATAATATAGACAGGAGTAGCGCAGGATAAATTTCAATTTTAATAAAAATCCTCACAGCATCAAAGTACAGGACTGTATAACATCGGCAACCGTAGCCATTGCTGATGAAAAAATTAGCAGGCAAGCTGTTAACGGCAATAAAAGAATAGGGCACTTGGCGCAAAATTGTCCAACATCCATAGAAACTGGGATAAATCCCGATTAAAAGTCACCTTTTTGCGGAGGCGTAATTTATACTGTACAAAAACACAGTGATAATTACACTCCCGTAAAACTGGCACTTTTAGCCGATTATTTGATCAAAAAACCAATATATCCAATAAAACGGCTGTTTTTACATGACGCTCCGTGCAATCTGAAGCTGTAATCAGCATGCTTGTAAGTAGAATTAAGCAAGCGACATAAAAATATCAACGTTAAAAGTGGGCACAGCGATTGAGGCGGGGGTTTGAGTTGATATGGAACCTGTGATCAATACGGATAACTGTTGAGAAATTGTGATTTCAACGCAAGTTTGCTGCCTTATCCTGTAGTCGTTGCATGGTGCCATCTGCCTGCATTTCTAGCATAACCGTGTTTATTTGTTCAATAAAATTGACCGGTAGTTTATTAAGAGCTCTTCTGGAAAAAGCGACATAAGTGCTTCTGCCTGGAGCGACTGCAGGGCTGAGTTTTCTGATTTTAGTTGCCAATTCAGTTTGTTTTAAATAATAACTTGCCACAAACGCACCAAATTCAAAGGCATCGACTCTTTTATTGATCAATAATTTGATCAAGGTGTTTATATCTTCTGTGTAAGTAATATGCAATGCGCCTTGTTTCACTAATTCATCATAGCCGGGAGTCTGTGCGAAACCCCTTTTTCTGGCGATGGTTTTGTTTTTTAAATTAGTCAGTGAAAAGTTCTGCATAGGACTGCTATCTAATACAAACAAATGTTTATAAATTATAGTGAGCTGAGTATCCTTGAGGTAAAGAGCGTACTTATTCCTGCTCTCGGTATAAAAAATGCCTATCATTGCAGTGACTTGTCCTTTTTTGGTCAAATTCAGCATTCGTTTAAACGGCACTAATTTAATATTTACGGTGTAACCTGCACGGTCGAATAACTCTCTAACAATGTCGTTGTATAATCCTTGTGCTTGGTTATCTTGCATATAACTGTAAGGTCTAAAGTTTTCAATACCAACCAAATTAACGGTCAAATTTTCAGCCGCCAGCAGCCAAGACGAAGCCATTAAAGAGGTAACAACAGTTACAATTCTCAACTGTTTCAACATAAAATTACCCATATATGAAGCTGTATATAACGACACAATAGCATTATTACTAATAGATGATAAAACTAAATATGGTGGCGCTTAGTGACTTACAAATCAAAACGTCAGGTGGCTGTTTGTCGTGAGCACCAGTTCGATATAAACCATGTTAAATAGTTAGAAAAGCACTATATGCAATAAATTCATTGGCTTAAATACCAGGTTAAGGATAAAACTAATCAGGAAAATAACGCTGAAAATAGGGCGCTTGCATCAACATTTTATAAATGTCGTTAAAAGTCACCATTTAATGGAAATGCTGAAACAACAGCATAAATTCAGTACATTTAGAGTCTGAGTAACAATATACGCAATAAAACTGTTATTTTGACATGACGCTACGTGAAATCTGAAGCAGTAATCAGCATCCTAGTTAGTACAATACACATAGAAACGCTTAATAAAATTGATTTAAACCAAAAGCTAGCTTTAGAATAAGGTTTTGAGCAGCTGTAACAATCAGCGATTCTGGTTATTAGATTTAATAAAACAAATAACCAGGGCTAAGCGCGAATCATTGCGCTAAGTTGCCACTTTATTCATTCATCGTGAAAGAGTTGACAGTACCTAAAAAATTGTCGCTCGATCAACTTTTTAGGCGAGTCGTTGCCCCTAAATTTTAAAACTAAATACACTTTCTTTTCAAAATTTTCTTTTTGGTAATAAGTCTACGTTTTCTATAAAAGAATTGAATTATTATGATTAGTGGAATAACTAACGTTGTCGTTAAAAAATCTAAAGCTAAAGAGATAATCCAATCCATGGTTATGACTCCTAATATAATCGGTTAATTACCGCTATCAGACATTTTGTAGTGAAGCTATTAATCTATCGCCGCAATGTTAATTTGAACGTAGCAAGGGTACTTCCAAATGTACATATATTTATGTCTGTGTTTATATAAACATGATTGATTAGTTGCTTACTTGATTACTATCAATTAACGTTAGTATTCTATAATAAAAAAGGATTGTGTTATGGAAAACAGATTCCCATCAAGATTACTAGTTGAAGCATGGATAGAATTAGCACATCTCAATAGATCGCCTGACACACAATGTTCTGTTATTGATAAAATTAACGCTACCTTTGGAAGTATTTTAGCAGCAGAGCTCTACATAGAAATGGAAAAGCTCAAAGGAAGGAAATAAGAACATCTAATCAAAGACCAACTTCGCATGATAATTTCAAGGCGCTATGTGCCTGTAGCGAAATACACACGAAGAAAAGTTACCGATGAGCAAGCTCATATAAAACTATGAGCGGCTAGAGCGTTCAGGAAGGCATTCTCGTTATGGCGCTGGATCTCAACCTGAGTGGCGCTAATCAAAAACAGCCACTTGGAGCACACCATAATATCCTATTTAACATAATATACATTATGCGTAGTGTTATGTACTAAATAGCCAGAAGTGTAAGTTGTGTAAAACTCAACGGTTTTCAGGAATATCTCAACGTTTCAGGAATATTACAAATCGAGCCTACGTGAAATCTGAATAATTGATGTGGCCAAGTCTAGGCAGATTTCACATAGGCTCACATATATCTAAGATTTCAGCTCGGTAAATTACATGCCTAAAGTTACTTAATACCGATCAAGTAACTTTGTGTCACTGATACTAGATGCTGTTAGTAATCTCAATTACAAAACTAAGTAACTAAAATAAGTAACGTTGGAGCTTGGCTTAGTTTGATTTCATTTATCACGACATCTTACTTTAGTAATTAGCTGATGATCGTTATTGCACATGATAGCCAATTAGCATTTGCGCTGTGATGATTCGAATTGTTGTGTGAAGCTCATGAAATCCAACCAGCAAACATTACGCTTTGTCGACATACGTCGTGTCAGCTCAGTCGAATCTTAATCTAGATTGAACTGGCAGCAAGAATAACCACCATAATAGTATCAAGCTAGCCGAGATAAATGACAGATGGTTGATGTCACTGAGCAGCCATATCATTATTAACAGATATCTGACGATTGATTCTTAGCTACTACAAAGTGAATTATCAGTTTATCCATTCGTGCTCCTTGCATACAACACTGTGAACATCTCTATTATTCTTAATTAAACGCATAGGCAGACGTAAGTGACTAATCGTTGACAGCCTATTTTAAAGCGTTAAATCAATGCGCGCTCTGATGATAGAACTGCTCAGTACAGGTCAAGCAACGGATTATTGGCCTTTTACTTCAAATGCCGATAATGTTACTTATCGGCATTAAATGATTTGAAATTGAGAGTTTCAACATAACCGATTATTTGTGATTGTCATTGTTTTTGGTACCGTTAATCTCGGGTTAACTTATATTAACCCTAGATATATATTGTAAAATTCGGGTTGGAATGTTGAGTTGCTTTACGTAAAACTCGCCATTTAATTATTGGGAATAACACGATAAGCACGGACGTAAATCGCACAAAAAATGATGCTTAGCCATACCTTTGAAGCATTCTAAACATGGTCGCCCTTCTCTCGAACATCATATAAGACTGCCCCGCTGCGACTGTTATTTCGTAACATACATCCATAGTATGCGCAGTTTGTTCTGCTTTAGGCCTTCTACTGATGTTCTAAATACTACGCTTCCCTTCTTATGTAACTAGTTTATATTAAAGGGAAAGAACAAACATATCTGCTTGTTACCATAAAGCGCCCTATCCTTAATAAGTAAAAAAAATATTTTTGACGAGTGAATTCCCCCTCACCTAGCCACCATCCACATCTGATTTGTGCGCTACGATGCTGTCGTTCATGTTCATTTTTTAACACTTAGCCATGGAGCGTTTTACCGTCAGGATGTGCCCTCTTATTCGTAAAGTCTATGGTGCTATCGGGCACAAAGCGCCACAGGATTTATCGTGCCAATATTCGTTTAGGGATTAGGTTTTGTATGGGTGAACGTGTGAATATCGTGGTAGAGCGACCCATTACTGAGCCGACCCCACACAGATCCGGACGTGCGGAACTACCGCATCCGGCTCTTCAGTTATATATTCGCTCGTGTAAAACACAACACCTAGTACCAATCGACCAGCACAAATCGTTTGCTGACGCTTGGTTTCTCAATTTTGAAATATATTAGCATCTTCTTGAAATTACTCCAATTATAACTTCGCCGACCACTGCGTCTGTTCAACCATTTATACAGACTATGTAATACATAATCGTGCATGCTTGATAAACTTCTGCTGTTGTCGGGTAGTCCGAAGTAATTTACAAATCCCATGAGTTTTCGTCTTAACTGTGGCAGCCAGAGCTTCAATTTAAGCGAGCGTTTAGCTTTGATCCATTGGTAATACTCACTCAGTTTCGCCTTCTGCTTCTTCACAGCGGTTCGTCGCCTGAGCCTTGGTTTACTATTTGAATCAGTGCCCCAGTAAAATTCGAACCCTAGAAATACAAAGTGACGTTTTCGACCAACGTGAAATCGGCTAAAACGCATTAACGATGTTTTGTCTTCTGCGACGTCTAAGTTGAACTTCTTCAATCGTTTCGGTAGTACCTTATAAAAGCGTTCGGCGTCATTGGCAAATTGAAACGCACAGACAAAATCATCTGCGTAGCGGATCATCATTGCTCGTCCACGCATTGTTGGCTTTACTTTCTTTTCGAACCAGAGATCGAGCGCGTAGTGCAGATAAATATTAGCCAACACAGGGCTGATAATTCCGCCTTGTGGACTGCCACTAGATGGCTTGGTGTATACGCCATCAGGTGATTTTATCCGTGCTTTTAACCACTGGTTAATTAAGTTAAGTATAGCTTTATCATCGATGCGCTGTTTTAACATGTCCATCAGCCATTTATGATCAAGGTTATCAAAGAAGCCTTTAATATCAGCCTCGACAATGTAGCCGTAACCTTTAAATTGCAGATTTAATGTCAAACTATGTACCGCTTGATGCGCACTTTTATTCGGTCGATAACCATAACTATTGCGTAAAAAGTCTTGTTCCCAAATGCTTTGCAGGATCTGACTAACACTTTGTTGCACGAGTTTATCATCGACCGTTGGTAGACCTAGAGGTCGTAACTTGCCGTTGGATTTAGGGATAAAGATCCGCTTTATATCATTAACTCGGTAGCATTTATGCTTGAGTTGTTGACCTAAGCGATCGATATTTTCAGTTAGCGTTGCCTTGTACTTAGGCATAGTGATGCCATCGATACCAGGTTTCGCGTGTTTATTGAGTTGCCCCCAGCTTTGATACAGGCTATCAGAATTTAGTAGTCCATATAAATTCTGAAACCTGTGCTTGGAGTGGGTTTGTGCTTTAAATGCGATGGTATTAAGTGTTGTTGTCATAGTGATCCCAGCCCTACTTTGTCTGGACTATGTGGCGGCTTAATACCGGATATAACTGTCAGCTCCTTCGCCATGTACAAGGCTTTCCCCTGCTCAGACTACTATGGGCTGATCTGACTTCCAAAGGGTCATCGTTGGCTTTGCTTTTGGCTAAACGTCACTACCATCGTCCTAATGGAACACCTTTGGATCTCTCAAGTTCTCAATGCATCTCTTCATACATGCCACGGCTTGATAACTCCGCTGACTCGCCACAACCTAACCAGTACGGTTGCTTTGCATGGACTTCGATGGCGTTATAAACCTCGTCAGTCAGATCTAATATTTATCGGAGCAATACCAGCACTTCAGGGTCACGACAACCCCTATGGCCTATATAATTCTCTGTGTACGCTTCACCAATATTGTTCGCGTGATGCAGTCCTCACTGCTGAAAAGCAATCGCTAATCTCACAATCCGCCAAAGGCGCAACACTCGATACAGGTGGTTGGTTAAACCTTACCCGACAGGGACTTGCACCCTGCAAGATGCACCAAGCTTAGCTTGACGCACTAACGAGGCTGTAGAATTTATCATTCTCAGCCTAAATTTTTTATATGCGAAGACAATAATTGAGATTGTTATATTT
>JABSRT010000032.1 GCA_013214945.1 Gammaproteobacteria bacterium | reverse complement strand
CATTGTCATGCCTGCAATTCGACAATTGTGAGTAAATCGGGCATGGGTTACCTTACAAAAAATCAGTTCGAGAAAAATACTATAGCAGAGACCAAATAGAGCAGTTCGTAACCAATTGACTCAAGACATTTAGCCGTCCAAATTATGTGGGTGTCTAATATTAGTATTTTGTCCTGCTGAAATGACTTGTTAGGCGCTGATTGGCAACCCACTAGACCACCCGTTAGCCATACCCACAACTGCATTTTGGTAATTTGTATTTTTGCTCGTAATATTCCTTTGTTTACAAAACTCTTCATTGATATTGAAAATAGATGAGGCTAGCTGACGACCACCAAATGTTATTCCTGCTGTTTTAGATTTTCGTAGCTCAGTAAAGAGCTTAAAAGCCTTACTTAATTCATTAGGACTTTCTTTTAAGCAATTTGTTAAATGCCATGCATCCTCTAGAGCCTGGCATGCTCCTTGACCAGATGTAGGTAAAGGTGAATGGGCAGAATCCCCTAATAAAATAAGATTATTCTTATGCCATAAGTTAATTGGATCGTGGTCATGTACATAAATTTTATTAATACGGGATTGGGGAGTTCCATTTATGACTTTGGTGATAATGTCTGGCCAACCACTAAATATTGAGTTGAGTTCACTCTTGTATTTAACAGGTTCAAGTTCTGCGATATTCTTGGAAGTAGCACCACCCGCCCAGTACGCTTTTGTTTGCGATACTGGCACAATGCCAAAGCGCTCACCGACTCCCCAATAATCAGAGACTGAGAGTTCAGAGAAATTAATAGATTCATCTTCAATAACACCAACCCAATTAATAAAACCTTGATATATTGGCGAATTACTACCGTTTACGTATTTTCTAGCTAAAGATCTCATACGACCATCAGCACCAATGATAATATCAGGTTGGATTACTTTACTATTACTAAATTGAATTACAGTCTTTGTATTTTCATTTGAGATTTTAATAACCTCGTGATCGTAATGAATATTGATATTTAACTCAACGGTACGTTGAATCAAAATCTTCATTAGATCTTTACGAATAATGGAATAACTAGGGTACTTCATTAATCGATTCAACTCATTGATATCAAGTGAACCTATAGGTTCACCTGTATTTGTGAAACGATTCATATAATTTATTGACCCTGAAACGTTTGATATTTTGTCTAAAACACCAAGTTGTTCAAGTATGAAAGATGCATTAGGCCAGCATACAATGCCTGCTCCTATTTCTGAGGGGCCGCTATGACGTTCATAAATAGATACATCAAAACCTTCTTGCTTTAATGCAATAGCAGCACTTAACCCTCCAACACCACCACCTAAAATACTAATGTTCAAAATGACTCCTTGTCCTGACTAAGCGCCTAACATTTGTATATACGGCATGCTCGTTATCTAGCTTTAGAAAAGCCAGCAACCACAGTAATTAATGCAATTAAATTAATACGTTAGTAGTGAGATTACAAGTATTTTTAAAAAAGAAAGTGAGCATGCTCGTTATCTCAAAACCATTTGCACACTTTCGAAGACGTGGTAAACAGTAACTGATTAATATTAGCCGCTTGAGAATAACATTATGACAAAGTGTGCAACACGAAAAAATAAACTGTGCAATACCGTGTGTAGAGGTGAAGTTATTACGCTAATAAACGCGCGACGAAATAAATATTCAAGTCTTGGCTATAAGCACAACCAACAAAAACGACACTGAACATATTAGAAAACATCATGGTAAATTGAACATTGCGACACAATCACTCAAGCTTTATGCAAGTCGCTTCTGCGCGATAGTGAGTTAATTTTTAAATGTAACGCCAGAGCTTGGCGCTATCGGTGAGCCGCCAAGTGATAGAACCAAAGCCATTAGCTACTATGTTGACTTGTTATATATATTCATCGATAATTGATAGACATTGTATAGCATTTGACACACAAAGGAGTTGGAATGAAAACTGAAATGTTGACAGCACGAATTGATCACAATACAAAAGTAGCTTTTACTCATGTTTGTGATGAAATAGGGTTAAGCCCTTCACAAGCAATCAAGTTATTTGCAAAAGCGGTTATTAATTACGGAGGCATTCCTTTTGAGTTAAAAGGTAAACAACCAAACGCAATGACAATCGCGGCGATGCAAGAACTCGAAAGTGGCCAAGGGAATAAAGCATCTGACATTAACCAGTTATTCGGAGATCTTACTGACGGAAAGATTATTGATGTATAGCCTTGAGTATTCAACTCAGTTTAAAAAAGATTTCAAGAAAATCACAAAAATGTCTATCCCTGAAATTATTAAAGTTGGCCATGTCATTTCTACGTTACAAAAACGTGAATCGTTAGCTGAAAAATATGTTGATCACCCTCTTTCCGGAAATTGGTTAGGCTTTAGATATTGTCACGTTAAACCCGATTTAGTACTCATCTATAAGATTAAGCAATCTATCTTACAACTCGCTCGTATCGGAAGTCATAGCGACCTGTTTTAACCACGCATTATAACTGTAGGCTACATCGATTTGACAAGCTGGTATGTCTAAGAAAAGATACTGCGAACTAAATTAATAGCACTGCTCATTGAAGTTAGTCCAAAGGCGCTTTTGCGCGTTAGTGAGCTAGAAATTTAAAGCAAAGTGTCTTAAGTTGGCCGATGATTGCCTCTGAGATTACTTGAGCCGAAATACGACACCAACACCTAACTACAACATAGCCTCTTTTTATGTAAGTTTACGCGCTTAATGACAGCGAGCATTGGCTACAATGGTAATGGATCAAAGCACTGTAGCGACTGATTTACAACGCGCCGAAAAGGCCGATAAAAATTGCTCAAGCAAGTCCTAACGAACAATAACACTTTACTTTCAATGCATAGCCTATAGTGTGTTCAATATTCCCACATTCTTTAGCTTACATCTTTGCATGGAGTCGCTTATCTCTAACTTTCAATTGGTTGCAATTCAAGAAAAACACGATCAGGCTATTAGTGACGTTATCACTAAAACAGGTGCCGAGTTTGGCGCAATAGGTGAGGGGTTTGGTCCGTCTGACGAAGAGGTTCGTCAAATGAGTAAATTCTACCAAGCCAGTGCCAAAAGCTTATACCTTGTTGCCTTAATTGATGACCAAGTTGTCGGTGGTTGTGGCATTGCACCGTTTGAGACAAGCAATGAGGTTTGTGAGTTACGCAAATTATTTTTACTGCCGCAAAGCCGTGGTAACGGTATTGGCCAAGCGCTAACAGAGCAATGCTTGCACTTTGCCAAGCAGAATGATTTTACCCAATGTTATCTCGACACCTGCTCTAATATGACCACTGCGATTGCGCTATATAACAAGCTGGGTTTTAACCATCTTACTCAGCCACTCGCTGGTACTGTTCATAGTGGTTGTAATGTTTGGATGCTAAAACACTTGAGTAGCTAGACAGGTGATTACCCAGACAGCTGATAATCTTACCAAGTAATAATTTATACTCATCGCAATTATTCCCGCTTACATTGATCCTGACGTGAGCTTGATTTAGCGATTTCATTGCTCACGAAAATAAACCATCACTCTCCCAATCCTGATAACAACTGCGTTACAAAACTCAGCCTCGCCGTAAAATTGTCATCAGCTTGTTGTGTTTGAGAATCAATCGTTCAGTACAAAATTCTGTTTAAGGCTGCTTATGCCAAACATTCATCTGTTTTAATTCGTAATTAACCAGCACATTCTGAGGTAAGGTCGATAAGCTTGCTGGTGGCAAAAATGACGTGATATCCAATTAAATAAATTAACATACTGGTTACAGTTGTTATGTGAAAGCATGGATTTTACGTATCTCGTTATAAGGATTACTTTACAAATAACGATTGGAATGGCCTGCAGGAGCGGTTATGGCCTTATTATTGCGTAAGCAAAGGGAAAGACGAATTAAATGAGAATTATAATATGATAGAAAACAATCTAGCGATTACCGCTACCTTTATGGCTTACTTAGTCTTGATGATGGGGATTGGCTATTATGCCTACAAGCGCACAGTTGATTCTACTGACTATTTCCTTGGTGGTCGTACGCTAGGGCCTTGGCCTACTGCTATTTCAGCAGGTGCATCAGACATGAGTGGTTGGTTATTACTTGGTCTGCCTGGTTTTGCTTTTACATCAGGTGCTACTTCGTTGTGGCTTGCTGGTGGTTTATTAGTTGGTACTTGGGCTAACTGGATCATTTGTGCCAAACGTTTGAGAACGTTCAGCATAGAAGCGGACAACGCGCTGACTCTACCTGAGTTTTTTGCCCGTCGTTTCGATGATAAGTCTAAATTACTGCAAACAATTTCAGCATTCTTCATCTTGCTATTCTTCTTGTTTTATACCAGTTCTGGCCTAGTGGCTGGTGGTAAATTATTTGAAACTGTGTTCGGGCTAGATTATGAAATTGCGGTGATTATCGGTACTGTCTGTGTCGTATCTTACACCTTGTTCGGTGGCTTCTTAGCCGTGTCTTGGACTGACTTGGTTCAAGGTTTATTGATGGCGGCGGCGTTAGTTGCAGTGCCTTTAGTTGCGATGGACGGTACCTTTGGTGAGTTGTCTAATACCATTGCAGCGAAAAACCCAGAGCTACTTGATATGTTTACCAGCGCTTCTGGTGAGCCGATTACTGCTATTGCGACTATTTCATTGGTTGCTTGGGGACTAGGTTACTTTGGTCAGCCACACATCTTGGCTCGTTTTAACGCATCTCGTTCAAACAAAGACCTAACCACTGCTCGTCGCATTGCGGTGACTTGGACAACTATCTCAATGGCTGGTGCATTATTAGTTGGTCTAGTTGGCATTGTTTATGTTGATAACAATCTTGGCGGTCAGTTAGCTGACAGCGAAACTATTTTCATGTTATTGGTTAATGCGATGTTCCACCCAGTGGTTGCAGGTATTTTATTAGCGGCTATTTTAGCGGCAGTGATGAGTACCGCTGATTCACAGTTACTTGTGTCTTCATCTGCATTGGCAGAAGATTTCTACAAGCAACTAATCCGTCCAGACGCTAAACCGGCTGAAATTGTAATGGTTGGTCGTATTGGTGTTGTTATATTAGCAATTGTTGCGCTTATCTTAGCTTTTAACCCAGAAAGTTCGGTACTTGGTTTAGTATCTTATGCATGGGCTGGTTTTGGTGCTGCATTTGGTCCAGCATTGATCTTAGCGCTGTACTGGAAACGCATGAACCGTAACGGTGCCTTAGCAGGTATTATCGTTGGTGGCGTGACTGTTGTGGTTTGGAAACAACTTACTGGTGGCATTTTCGATATCTTTGAAATCGTACCTGGTTTCATCTTTGCGAGCATTTCGATTGTTGTGGTTAGCCTGTTAACTGAGGCACCATCAGCTAAAATTAATGATTTGTTCAAGCGTGTTGAAAAGACTCTAGCGCAAGACTAGTCCAAGTTAAGTTAAGCTACATTATGTTAGGTTAACAATCGTTAATTTAGCGCTGAAAAAAGCCAACCACGTTAATAGCGTGGTTGGCTTTTTTGTTGTTAAGCATTTAATAACGAGTCGTTATTCTGGGTTAATCACATTAATTAAACCCGGATTTTAAATTTGGCGCCTGCAAATGGCTGGCATGAAACCGCAGATGGTCTTCAATAAACGCCGCAATAAAGTAATAGCTGTGATCATAACCTTGCTGATAGCGCAGCTCTAACGGGTAACCGCTAGTTTCAGCTGCCGCTGCTAGCGAGTCTGGTGACAACTGCTCGGCTAAGAACTGATCAGACTGGCCTTGGTCAACTAAGGTTGGGATAAAATCTTTGGCCTGTTTCATTAACTCGCTGGCATCATGCTGGCGCCAATCTATTGTATCTTGGCCAAGATAAGCGCCAAATGCTTTTTTACCCCATGGCACCTTAATCGGATTGCAAATGGGACTAAAGGCAGAAATAGAACGATAACGCTGCGGATTTTTTAAACCAATAGTTAACGCGCCATGACCACCCATTGAGTGACCAGCAATTGAACATTCACTGTTAACGGGGAAGGTTTCGGCTATTAGCGCGGGCAATTCATTGACTACATAATCATACATTTGGTAATGACGGTGCCACGGGGCCTGAGTCGCGTTGATATAAAACCCTGCACCTTGGCCTAAATCATAGCTTTGATCATCGGCGACCATTTCACCTCGGGGACTGGTGTCTGGTGTGACAATAGCAATGCCTAACTCGGCTGCAATGCGGTGAGCACCAGCTTTTTGCATGAAGTTTTCATCGGTGCAAGTTAACCCTGACAACCAATACAGTACCGGGACTGTTTGCCCGCTCGATGCTTGCGGCGGCAGGTAAATAGAAAAGCGCATTAGGCAATTTAACGTCTGAGAATAATGGCTATATTGCTTGTGCCAGCCACCAAAGCTTTTATTAACGTTAAGATTTTCAAGAGACATGTTAGATACCTCAGCGGCTGCGCCTGATGCCACAGCCGATTTGGCCACTTAATTTCAACAATTGAGTGGCGGGTTAATCGACTAATTCGATTTAGTCGAATTATTTATCAAAGTGAATAACGGTGCGAATGCTTTTGCCTTGATGCAGCAAATCAAAAGCTTCATTAATATCTTCAAGTCCCATGGTGTGCGTAATAAAGTCGTCTAACTTAAATTCACCTTGCAAATATCGCTCAACATAGTCAGGTAATTCTGTGCGTCCTTTAACACCACCAAATGCACTGCCACGCCAAACACGCCCGGTGACCAACTGGAACGGACGGGTCGAAATTTCTTGACCGGCACCGGCAACACCAATCACTATCGATTCGCCCCAGCCTTTATGACAACACTCAAGGGCCGAACGCATCACATTGACATTTCCGATACACTCAAATGAATAATCAACGCCACCATCGGTTAATTCAACAATAACGTCTTGAATTGGCTTGTCGTAATCTTTTGGATTGATACACTCGGTCGCGCCTAGTTTGGTCGCTAATTCAAACTTGCTTTCATTGATGTCAATCGCAATAATACGCGACGCTTTAGCCATTGTGGCGCCAATAATTGCTGACAGACCAATGCCGCCTAAGCCAAAGATAGCAACGGTAGCGCCAGCTTCTACTTTCGCAGTGTTCCTAACCGCGCCCATACCCGTTGTGACACCACAACCGAGTAAACAAACCTCTTCAAGTGGTGCTACCGGATTTATTTTAGCTAATGAGATCTCAGGCAACACCGTATATTCAGAAAAGGTTGAACAGCCCATGTAATGGAAAATTGGCTGACCATCTTTATAAAATCGAGTCGTGCCGTCTGGCATCAGGCCTTTGCCTTGCGTTTCACGAATTTTTTGACAAAGATTGGTTTTACCCGACAAACAGAATTTACATTCGCCACATTCAGGGGTGTAAAGTGGGATCACGTGATCGCCTACTTTTACGCTGGTTACGCCTTCACCAATTTGTTCAACGATACCACCACCTTCATGGCCTAATACGCACGGAAAAATACCTTCAGGATCGTCACCTGACAACGTGAAAGCGTCGGTATGGCAGACACCAGAGGCGGTGATCTTAACCAGAACTTCGCCCTTTCTAGGTAACATAACATCGATTTCTTCAACCGACAGTGGCTGACCGGGGCCCCAAGCAATAGCGGCTTTAGATTTAATATATTTGTCGGTAGTCGGTTGTTTACTTAGCGGTTGTTCAGTCATAGATTTCTCACTTTAATACAGGTTGTGTTGATTAATTAAGCAATAGCACTTAATTTATATTAGTATTATATTTGTTTCTACAATGATGATAATCTAGCTATTACGTAATTTACTTGTACTGTGTAGTAATAATAATGAAATGGGAAGGCATTAACGAATTTGTCCATGTCGCTGAAACCGAAAGCTTCACCAAAGCGGCCAAACGACTGGAAATATCAACCGCACAAGTCAGTCGTCAAATCAGCGCACTTGAAAACCGCTTAAGTATCAAGCTGTTTTACCGGACCACCCGCAAGGTCTCAGTGACCGAAGAAGGACGAATATTCTATCAACACTGTCGCGGGGTACTCGACGGCCTCGAAGAGGCCGAACGCGCCATCACTAACCTGCAGGCTAAACCACACGGCAAAATTAAATTGTCGGCGCCTGTCACTTATGGTGAACAGCAAATTCTGCCGTTGATAAACGACTTTTTGTTGCAATATGTCGATGTTGAAATATCTGTTACTTTGAGCAATCAAAAAGTGGACTTGGTTGAAGAGGGTTTCGACTTAGCCATTCGGATTGGCAAGCTCAGTGATTCGACCTTAATGGCTAAAAACTTAAGCCACCGCACCAATTATGTCTGTGCTTCTCCTGCTTATTTAGCTAAACATGGTATTCCGCATGCACTGTCAGAGCTAAGCCAGCATAACTGTCTGTTGGGAACTCATGATTATTGGCGTTTTAAAGAGGCTGGCCGTGACAAGAACATTCGGGTCAGTGGTAATGTTCGTTACAACAGTGGGCATGGTTTAGTCGATGCGGCAATAAAAGGTATCGGCTTGGTTCAATTGCCTCACTACTATGTTGACGCGCACATCAAGCGCGGCGATCTAGTGACTGTGCTCGATAATTCCCGAGAGCCAGAAGAAGGCATTTGGGCTGTTTACCCCTACAATCGTCACCTATCTCCTAAAATACGATTGTTGGTCGACTTTTTAGCGCAACAGCTTGCGCTTGATTGAGCACTAAGCTTGGATAATAATCTAATGTAATTTATTGTTTTTGAATAACGGTTATCAAATAATTATACGCCACACATCTTGTGGTAGAGCACAGGAAGCTAAAAGTATGCATAAGTTATCAATGGTCAGTTTTGTTTGTTTGGTGTTATTGCTGACAACGCCAGTTACACAAGCAAAATCAGAAGCCTCACTAAAAGTCGCGTTTGAACAGCAACTAAGCAATGTTCAAGTTAAAGGCATTGGTCAGGTGGTCAAACTATTAAGAGATGATACTAAAGGCTCAAGGCATCAAAAATTCATTGTTAAAGTCTCTGCTAATCAAACGATATTAATCGCCCACAACATTGATTTGGCCCCGAGAATTAATTCGCTAGCCAAGGGGGATCAAGTGCAGTTTTATGGTCAGTATGAATGGAATTATAAAGGTGGGGTTGTTCACTGGACTCACAAAGATCCCAACGGTCGTCATCTGGGCGGGTGGTTAAAACATCAAGGCACTATTTACCAGTAGACAGGTTACCAATAACCGTTTATCAATCGTTCGTCGTCTAATTAGCTTGTTAAGTGCCACTTCGATTTATTAATATCTCGCTAAACACCGCAGTGGTTGACTAAGTTGTAAGTTATTTAATATCAATGAGACACTTGGTTTACAACGTTGGTAAACCAATTATTAGCAAGCGACTTGTGCTGGCATATTGGTACTAGGGGCGTTTTTATGTGGAGACTGGCCAGTAATGGGTCGTTCTACCACGATAATTTTAAGGAGAGTTTAATGATTTATTCCACTACCGAGACTATTCCTGGCAAGGAAATTACAGAGATCGTTGGCATAGTTACAGGAAATGTCGTTCAAGCTAAACATCTCGGACGAGATATTATGGCGAGTTTAAAAAGCATAGTAGGCGGTGAGATTCGAGGTTACACAGAAATGTTAACAGAGGCTAGGGATATAGCAATCGAGCGTTTAATTGCAAGCGCTAGTGAAAAGGGAGCCGATGGAATTGTCGGAATTCGTTTTACCACAAGCGCCATTATGGATGGTTCGTCTGAGGTCATGGCTTTTGGGACCGCGGTTAAGTTAAAAACTATAAAGCTATAAGCCCATACTCACAAGTTCAAGATGGCAAGTTCAAGATGGGACACGCATAAGAAACATATTGAAATTCAATGATTTTTTATGCTGCATGCATTTAGGCATAATTTAGCCATGGCAGTTTTTCGTTTATTTTGTCGCGCATCGGTCATTGTGATGAAAACCCTCTTATCTTGGCGAAATAACCGTAATTCATCCCTTAACTGGTTATTTATTAGTGTCATTTTTTATGCGTGTCCCTTTTTTCCACCTCTCTTATACTCGATTTACATTTGCTGACTTTTTCTATAGCATAAATTGCAATAATACAGTTTATTATCGGTGGTAACTTGTGGGGAAAAAGGTCTGCAGTATTAGCACTTTCAATGTTTTTTATAATTTATAAACCATGGTCAAAATCGTTTAATCTGGAGTAATAAATGACAAGCTCTACTTTGTTTTATGTGCATGATCCGATGTGCAGTTGGTGTTGGGGTCATCGTCCTCAGTGGTTAAATTTACAACAAGCTTTACCTGATTCCGTAGTGGTAAAAAATATAGTAGGGGGCTTGGCGCCAGACAGTGACCAAGTGATGCCACTATCGCAACAGCAGGCAATAGCAGGTTATTGGAAAAACATTCATGAGTTACTTGGTACTCAATTTAATGACGAATTTTGGCAGAGAAACTCGCCCCGGCGATCAACTTATCCAGCCTGTCGAGCAGTGATCGCTGCACGTTGGCAAGACAGCGAAGAGCAAATGATTTTAGCCTTGCAACAGGCTTATTATTTAAAAGCGATGAACCCTTCAGATACGCAAACGCATATTTTATTGGCAGGGGAACTCGGGCTTGATGTTGATAAATTCACTGTCGATTTGGCGAGTGAAGAACTAGAAATGGCATTTGTGCAAGAGCTCAAATTTGCTCGTAGTTTGCCAATCAACGGATTTCCGTCGATGGTGTTACAACACCGAGATGAAATGCATGTAATTGCGCTTGATTATAAAGATTGTCGTGGCGCTATTGAGCAAATAAGCGCAATTATTGCTTAACGGATTATAGGGACTTAATCATGAACGATATCATTTTTCATCACTATCCACCTTCGCCTGTCGCTGAAAAAGTGCGCGTGGCTTTTGGGATCAAGCAGCTGAACTGGCATTCTGTTACAATTCCGCGCGTACCACCCAAGCCATTATTAATGCCATTAACGGGTGGCTATAGGCGTACACCGGTCATGCAAATCGGCGCAGATGTCTATTGCGATAGTCAGTGTATTTTACGCGAATTAGAAAAACGCTATCCTGCACCTACTTTTGATCCTGCCGATTCGGGCTCTATGACCTGGGGTCTTAGCCGCTGGACCGACGGCACGCTGTTCGAATTGTGTTTTAAAATCATTCTGTCGATTGCAGAACCTGATATGCCGGAACAATTTATTCAAGATCGCGGTAGGTTATATCTTGGTCCCAATTGGGACTTTGCCAAGGTGCGTGAAGAACTACCGCACCTTATCGGCCAGTTACGCGCGCAATTGGGCTGGATTGATCAGCAACTCTCAAATGGTAATAAGTATGTCATGGGCGAGCAGGCCAGCCTGGCAGATACGCTAATCTATTACCTGATCTGGTTTTTACGCGGTCGTTGGCCACAAGGCCCTGAATTTATCAGTCAGTTCCCGGCTATTATTGCATGGGAGCAACGCGTGAAAGCGATTGGTCACGGTACGGCGACAGAGATGAGTGCACAAGACGCCCTAAACATAGCTAAGTCGGTTGAGCCAGTCACCCCTGAACGAGTTGATGCCAATGACCCGTTAAACCTTACCTTGGGGATGAAAATATCCATTGTTGCAGATGAAGATAGCGGTGAGCAGCCAATTATTGGCAAGCTCCATTTTGCTGATCGTGAAACCATCGGCCTGCTTCACAGTAATGATCAAATCGGAACGGTTTGCATTAATTTTCCACGTGTTGGCTATCGTATTAAAGTACTTTAGCAGCTATAAGCCAACCACCTTAATTTATTGAATTTATATTAAGGTGGTTAATATGTTGATAGGCATTCATCTTGCTGGGTCAAAAGCGGTCAATGGTCTATAGATAGGTTGGAGGTCCTAGTTCTATTAGTTTCAATCTTGCCTATATTCATTATCTAGTTTGCTCTGTACGACTTTAGACTAATTCAGATCGTTATTAAGTCGTATATAAAAACCGTCGAAATCGCTATATTGTGATCCACCAGAGCAGGTTAATTGAAAGCCAGGAAGGTTAGTTGATGAAAAAAATAGCTGCACTATTTATATGTTTCAACATGATTTTGTCACTCCCCTTAAGCAGCAACGAGCTTAGTTACCATTCATATATTGATTCAACAAAACGAATTAAGTGCATGTACGGTTATGCCGCTGAAAAAACGGGGGATCACCAAGCCGCAATTAAAATATTTGAAGATTGTATTTCTCGTTGGAACGATGTGTATTCAATGATTTGGCTTGCTCAAATTTATGAATTAGGCATAGGCGTAACGCAAGACGATGAGTATGCGTTAAATTTGTTGAAAAGGGGAGCTCTGCTTAATGATGAGGCGGGGTACTCTAGCTTGGCACGTTATCATTATGGGGTTGCCCTGTTTGAGGGGCGAGGTATCAAAGCCGATCCTGATGCAGCCAAAATCTGGCTTCAAAAGGCACTTAGCGAAGGAATTAAAGAAGCCAGTGAGTACCTGACACTTATTAATAGTCAGTAGCACTGTCTACTAAAGCATTCTGTTTACGAGTATTAATTTGAAATGTATTTAATGCGACTTATTGGCCAGAGTGATCGCTAATGGAGTTGGGTAGTTTAATTGAAAATTCAGTGCCCAGACCAATAGTACTGGTGCAAACAATGCTGCCTTTTAAGTGATGCGTTACTATATTGCTGACGATGAATAAACCAAGTCCTGTGCCACCATTTGAACGGTTTGTGGTAAAAAATGCTTCAAATATTTTTTGTTGAGTTTCCTTTGTCATTCCTTGACCATTATCCCTAAATGAAAAGTAATTAAAGTTATCATCATTGCAAATATCTATGGTAATTTCATTGGCTACTTCTCTGTTTTTAAAGCCATGCTTGATCGCGTTTTCGACTAAGTTGGTGGTAATTTGGGCCCATGATCCTGGGTAAGTGGTGATCATCTCAGCGTCGTTGTTAATTATCTCGAGCGCGACACCTTTTGATTTTAAGAGAGAGCTTAGTGTGAAGGTGACTTTGCCAATATAATCAGACAAGATTAAAACCTGTTTATCTTGAATAAATTGATCACTTGATACATTTTTAAAGTTTACGATTAGCTTGGCCGATCGCGCTAAATTTTGCTCAACCAAATCGATCCCTTTTTTACTGCGCTGGATAAATTGCTCGATATCTGTTTTAGACAAGCTGCCCATATTATATTTAGCGGTTAATGCTTTCAGATTATCTTTTAAGAAAGAGTTCGAGGTTATACCGATGCTTAGTGGTGTATTGACCTCATGAGCAACGCCAGTCACTAAGCGAGAAATTGACGATAGCTTTTCTGCTTCGACTAATTCATTTTGGGTGAATTTCAATTGATGCAAGTTAGTTTCTAGTAATTTATTCGCAAGGGAAAGCTCTTCTGTACGCAGCTGCACGTCTTGCTCCAGTCGTTGTTTTTCTGATTGCTCTTGTTGATATATATATTGAGCGGTCGATATTAGTCTATTTCTCCAACGTCGAATTGTCCCGGCAAGGTAAATTATCACCGCAACGGTTACAGCCAAACCCCACAGGGAAATAACATAATCGAGTTGTTTACTACGCCGTAATTCTCCGTTCAACAACCTTAATCGTTCTTCAACCTCATTGGTCATCATGGTTAATTTGAAGTCTAATTCCTGTTTGTATATTTTGTAATTAAGCGTTTCAAACATTTTCTGAGCTGGATCAAGTTGGCCAGCTAAGGCGAGTTCAAATGCCTTTTGTTCTATTGAGACTAATTTTTGATTGATGTCGGAAATTATCAGTTCATTTTTTTTTGCGTTTGTTACTGCCGCTAAATCAATTGCAGTAATAATGGCCTGATCCATTAATTGACTGTTGTGGTTATAACGTTCAAGCCAGATATTATTGCCACTAGATACAACCATCATCGCAGACATTGTAAGTACTTCATCTAAATACTTAATCTTTTCTTTGATAGATATTATTTCGCTGGTATTTTGATACTGTAACCTTGTTGCTTTTATATTTTCGTTTGAACTAATTAATAACCATGCAATAAAAATCGCCGGCACAAATACTGCTAATAACAAAGCAGTTAAGGGGAAATTTGGAATGTCTTTGTGTATATTATCAATATTGATAGAAACTCCTTTAAACACTCAATAAGCATAAATAGCAGCAAGGTAGTTATCTAAGCTACCTCAGGCTGATATTCAAACTAGAACCTTTTGTTTAAAAACAAAAGTAAATAGAATTAATATACTAGCTCTAGTTTCATAATATGGGCGATAAATAATCTTGATAGCGCAGCTAAAGCGCTTATTAGTGGGTAGCAAACAATCACAGAAGACTTGGCTGATGTCCGAGCGCTGTTTACTGGTCGATGGCGACGATAGTTTACAGGATAAATTTTGTGGTATTCGATTGCGATGCAAGCTGATTACACGGGCCTGTCACTGCATTCATAACTAGGACAGATGTTAATCATTAAGTGGCTGAATTTTATTCTAACGAACACCTCTGGTTAATTAATGAACAAAATAATATTGACTCCACAAGTTCTTGGTATATACTACACGCAGCTTTAAGGAACGACCTATATTTATGTTTATAACAACGATGTTCAACTTTGTTCTTCGTCCTGTTTTTTATAAGTAATAGCACTCTTTTTTAGCACGTCAACCTGGTTATCAGGTTATAAAAAATTACTCTTTAATTAATAGGATATATTATGTCTACTGCAACTACTGGTACTGTAAAATGGTTTAACGAAGCTAAAGGTTTCGGTTTCATCGAGCAAGCAAACGGCCCTGACGTTTTCGCTCACTTCAGCCAAATCACTGGTAACGGTTTCAAAACTCTTGCTGAAGGTCAAAAAGTTGAGTTCGTTGTAGCTCAAGGCCAGAAAGGTCCACAAGCTGAGAACATCGTTGCTCTTTAATTAGCAACTTTATTAGCTTATGCTAATGACAGTATAGCTGTCGTTATAAAGGTAAGACCTAAGGGGCTTACCTTTTTTTATGCCCTAAATTCGTTAAAAATAGTGATATCAATATTTGTTGAAAGTTGGCATTATTAGTCATTAACTTTATATAAATTAATGGGTAACGGTAGTGGATCAGCAAAAAGGTGCCTTAGCGGCATTGCGGCTTACACTTGCATCATATAGTGAGATCAGCGATCAAACGTGGCAGGCATTTAAACGCATTACTCGTTTTAAGTCATTAATTAAACATCAAATCATTTACCGTGCTGGTGAAATACCAACTTCCTATGCCTATATTTACCAAGGATTAGTTCGCGGTTTTTCAACCGATGATAACGGTAACCTCTACAATAAGAATTTTTTTGATCAAGGGGCATTTCCTGGCTCAATGACTGCTTTGTTAACAGCGACCCCTTCACTGCTAACATTTGAAACGTTGGAAGATTGCTTACTATTAGAAATTGATTTTTTGGGCTACCGTAAGTTAATGGTTGAGCGAGAAGATCTGAAGTTATTTCAAATTTACTACCTAGAAAAAAATTGGCTATTAGCCAAAGATGCACGTGAAATATCCCTGGTTCAGCAAGATGCAACCAAACGTTATCTCAACTTTATTGCCGATCACCCTAATTTAGTCAATCGACTACCGCAATATCATATCGCATCTCACCTTGGCATTACCCCCACTCAATTAAGTCGAATTAGGAAAAACTTATAATCTATCAACCTATGTTAATGCGCTAGCTCTGCCAACATTTTATTGTGTCATTGAAGCTTACATTAACTAACTAGGACAACGATTATGAATTTATTATCAGCTCTGCAATGGCGTTATGCTGTCAAACAATTTTCTGATCAAAAGCTCAGCGATAGCCAGGTTAAATTATTACTAGACGCTATTTGTTTAAGCCCCTCGGGTTATGGCTTACAACCTTATAAAATATTAGTCATTAAGTCAGACCAAGTTCGCCAGCGTTTATTGCCTTTTTCATACGGGCAGGACAAAATTGCCAATAGCTCTCACCTTATCGTTTTTGCTGCCGCCACTGTGCCAATTGATGAGATAGTAGATCGGTACATCGCCAAATTCACGCAAGTAAATACCGACACAACCCGTGATATTAATAGGATGTCCGATTATCTAAAATCATCTCTTAGTTCGTTATCTCCTGAGCAGGCTGTGTTATGGGCGAAACAACAAACTTATATTGCCTTGGGTAATTTATTAACCAGTGCCGCGGTAATGCAGATTGATAGTTGCCCGATGACTGGTTTTGACAGTCAAGGTTATGATGAGGTGCTTGGCTTAACAGCGCAGGGCTTAACCAGCACCGCAATTTGCCCAATTGGTTATCGACATCAAGATGATGTGCAGGCAGCACAGCCCAAAGTACGCTTAGACTACGAGCAACTGGTGCAGGAGATTTAACATGAATCTATTAGCTTTGTTGGCGTTTATTGCTGGTGGCGCAATTGCCGCCCAAGGAACAATGAATGCGCAACTGGGGGTGTTACTTAAAAATTCGATGCTGAGCACCAGCATCGCGTTCTTATTTAGTTGCATTTTTAGCTTGGTCGCGCTGGTGGTTTTAACCAAAGAGTATCCGGCAATGGCCCAAATTAAAGTCATTCCGTGGTACTTATGGTTTAGTGGCAGTTTGTTAAGCGCATTTGCTGTTGCGATGTTTTATTATTTAATCCCGTTAATGGGCGTAGGCACAATGATGTCTTACGCACTTAGTGGTCAAATTATCATTGCGATGATTGCCAGCCATTTTGGTTGGTTTAACCTGCCAGTTCAACCCATTAGCATGCTAAAAGTGAGCGGTATTTTTACCCTAATATTTGGGCTATTTATTATTAATTGGAATTAACACTATGGATTTTAAACAACAAAATTTAGCCAACTTGGTTGGGCTTTGGCACAAGTATGGTGCGATTAATGTTGCGGCTGGTGCGGGCACTGAAATATTTAGTAATATTAGTTGGCCACATCGGTGTTGGCTTAATTTAGCGATACCACAAGGCGAGGGTATTACGACATCTACTTTTGAGTTTAAAGCCATTACCAGCCAGAGCATTGTTCCGGTTTGGTCTGAACCAACACCAACGTTGGCAGGTGAAGCGAATATTAGCTTAGAGCAATGGCTAATTACTCATGGCTGGCACTGTCAATTTGAACAAAGCGCGATGTATTTAGACCTAAGCCAATATACCCGTGATCACAAATATGGGGTGGCCGTTAGTGGCCAAGTCAGCCGAACCGAACTTATGCTGACACCGGTTGTAACCAGCGACGATGTTAAAGATTGGGTTGCGATAGGCAGTGAAGCATTTGGTTATCAAATCGATAGGGCCGTTGTTCAACATTTAGTTGCTGACTCGACGATTGAGTTATTACTGGTTAATCTTCATGGTAAAAATATCGCCAGTGCGCTGTGTTATAAAACGGGCACTGTTGTTGGTATTCATCAAATAGGTGTCGCAACAGCGGCTCAAGGCCAAGGTATTGCTCGTTGGTTAATGCAGCAGTTAATTGAACGAGCCGGCAATAGTCAGGTAAAAACGATAGTGCTGCAAGCTTCAGTGGCCGGAAAACATTTGTATGATAGCTTAGGGTTTAAGACGCAGTTCACGATTAAAAACTATCAAAAACTCAATAATGTTATTGCCTGCGAATAAGCTTCAGTAGAATTAAAATATATCGTAATAACATTAAGTTATGCTCTAATTGGTCATATTATTAGAACATAACTAAGCGTTAATAACCTAGTCTTAATAATTAACCCTAAGTTAACTGGTGGCAGCTTTAACATCAGAAAGTTCTGCTATTTTAGTAGCAACATCTGGCACGTTGTTTGTGCGCGCGAATATGTGATTGGCATTTTAGCGAAATGATTAAACTCAATATCCGACTGCAATTAGTCCAATAATAACCAAAATTGAAGATCATAGAAGGGTAAAAACAACGCTAAATCGTTCGACAATTCAGTGACGTCGCTAGACAGAAAACGTACTCGTTTTGGGTTTAACTAACTTTGGTAAATATAGCTTCATTTCCATATAAGAATCCATCTTGAAATCTCTTGGCGGTAACGCTAACATCCGACTCACAATACTGTGAGGGAAATATTTTCCGACCGGACCGGGTAACCATTGGCCAACATCACCGCTGATGGAGGATACCAACTACCGAGCTTTTGGTTCGACTGGTATTGTGCTTGAGAACAAAACAGACTAGGTAAATCAGCCGTGTTAATTGTGGTTATAATATCAACGAAAAAGTAATTTCCCCAATGTTGATAATCAGAATTCCTATCCTGTAACGGACCGTTTTTTTATGCTGTTTTGAAAACTAAGTGCTATCGTCGCTAATCAGAAAACAGCGAATATCGTCACCATCACTTTATGCGACCTTTTACACTGAACCATTGAGTTCCCTGCAGTAGATCTATAAATGTTGCGATCTAATAAAAACAAATTTCCAAGCTAATGTTAGTGCAAAACATCAGATAACGGTCGGGAAAAACTTAAGTTAGGTGGCTTAATTTAAGCGTGCGCTCGATTCAGATCGATCATCTACAATATATTTAAATATTACAGTATGCTGTTTTGGCCTGCTCTGCTTTATTTATTAAGATAGCGCATCATCACTTATATCTGTGGGTAACTAATCTAATAATTAGAAGTTACCCACACGTGAGTGAGTTATGATAGAAAATCCTCGGGTAGGTATCAAAAACTTATCCACAAATTATTTGTTAGCTAGAGCGCCTACTGCTATTTGTAATTGTATTTACTGCAGTTGTAATACGATTGATTTACTCGTTAGCCATGATTTTCTACGTAATAACTCCATAACAATTCAATCGTTTCATTGTTCGATTGATAACCCAGCTGATTTGTTAGTGCATTGAGGTTATCAAAATTATATTTGCTAATGCTCAATAGGGTAGTGCTGGCATTACTTCGACTTTTATAGACTCGGTACAGGTTGAGAAATTTCTTGTATGAGTCTGGGTTAAGCACAGCTTTGAGATTAACTAACGTATTTTTTCGATCAGTGGCGAGAAATAGTGCTAAAAAAATATCGTCACTCATCTGCTCGCCAATTAAGTATTGTGAATTATTTAAATAGTGATGTTTAGCGTCGGCAAGAAAAGTAGACCAGGCTTGGTCATTGGTTAGGGTATTAGCTGAACTCATGTTGGCTCTGATTAAATGTTTTATATATTATATCAGGAACTAAGGTGCTTTACTTTGTTAGATTAAATTCGTTACCGTAATGTTTTGTCTTAAGTGGACTTGTCTGGTGTTTATTTTGTACCACGGCTCGATCGGGTTGATCGAGCCGTGCAACAGGTTATAGTTTGAAATGGCTAACGCTTTCACTCAAGGAGTTAGCAAATTGTTTCGTTTGCATCGCCAATTCGCCATTATGATCCGAAGTCGAAACATTGGCACGGCTGCTTTGGGTTAAGGAGTCCAAGCCATCTCTTAGCTCATTGGCAACAGACGATTGCTGCTCGCTGGCGGTAGCAGTTTTAGTGGCTATTTCTAACACTCGAATTGTGGCAAGGCTAATCTCATCAAGTCCTGTTAACGTTTGTTTGGCTAAAGCAACTCCCTCATGGGTCGCTTTATGACCTTGTTCAATCGAAATCACGGCTTGCGTCACACCCTGTTGAATATTCTCGATCATTTTTTGAATATCTTGAGTCGATTGTTGGGTCCGACTGGCTAGGGTTCTAACTTCATCGGCTACAACCGCAAAACCACGCCCTTGCTCGCCGGCACGCGCTGCTTCAATAGCAGCATTGAGAGCCAGTAAATTAGTTTGTTCTGCAATGCCTCGTATTACATCTATTACGCTGGCAATGTCTTTTGAGTTTTCAGATAATTGACTAATTACTTGCGATGCATCACCAACAGCTTTCGATACCCCTTCAATCGTTTTAACGGTAGCCTGAGTTATTTCGCTACCTTTAACCGTTAACTCATTTACCTGCTTAATTTCGTTGCTGGTGAGTTGGGCATTGGTTGCTACTTCATTAATTGCGTCGCTCATTTGCAATACAGCATTAGCGATTCGCTCCATTTCATCCAGTTGTTGTGCACTTACATTATTAACTTGCTGCGTACCGTCACTAATTTTATCGACACTATTAACTAACTGCGATGATTCATTGGCGATATTTCCGATAAGAATACCTAAATCGTTGACGAATTGATCGAGACTGTTGGCAATGTCACCAATTTCATCTGGTCGGTTTGAGTTAATTCGCTTGGTTAAATCGCCGTCACCCTGGCTGATATCCTGGAGTTTTTCGGTTAAATCAATTAAGGCATCAGACATGGTTTTAGGGGCGATAAAGCCAATGGCTAACGTGCCAATAACGACAAAAAAACTAATAAGCAGCAACACATTCTCTTGGGTTGTCACACTGGCTAATATTTCCGAGCTCAGCGCCAAGCTTTGCTCGTCGGTTGCTTCGGATGCTGCATCATAATATTTACGCAATTTGTTAAACTCATTAAGAGATTCGCCATTTAAAACTTGTCTTGCTTGGCTAAAGTTTTTCGCTTTAACCAATGAAAATACTCTTGAAGAAGCTTCTTTCCATCTTAAATACTGTACTTCGACCCCTTGGGTGTTTTGAACGATTGACGGGTGTTGTGACATTAATCGCTGGAATTTTCGCATCCGGTCGATAGCTTGTTGAGCATTTTCGCTATAATTTTCGTGAAGGGCTTCGAACTGAGCTGGATCTTCTCCATGCGAAATCACTTCTAATTCTGCAGCCCGCGCTTGATATAAATCGCGATCGGCATTAATGACTGCCGATATAGCCGGATTAAATTTTTCACCTAAACTGACCAACCCTCCTTCCATGGTACTAATTAATGAAACGTACATTAATATTAATGCTGTTATAAAAACTGCAGCACTTAAAAACATGGTCGTGTATTTGACGCGTAGACTTTGAAAGTTCATAAATTTTCCTATAATATTTAAACAGGATTGTTCAATTTGGCAGCTTAGGTGCCCAGGGCTTTAAAAAGGGTAGGGTTATAACAGCACTAGAAATAGTATCTTTATTTAACATCTACAACTTGATATTACTTTAAGGTCATGATGTTAATCGTTATTTATTACGTGGTCAAGGTAAACACCATTAACATCACTATAAATATTATTTATAGTGATGTTAATTAAATTATCGACTTGAAATTAAGACTCTGTAGCTTTAGACGTATTATTTAGTTAATCAATGATAAAACCGCAATACTTGTTTACTTATCTAATCAGCTAACTTAGACTCCATTTTTAATTGTTATTGATAGTCCCATTGTGATGCCATTTTCTGAGTTAAACTTATCCACCACTATAATTTCAGCGTTGCCAAGTAACATAAAGCAACCGACCCAAATCCAGCGTTTAGCTATTCCTATCGCATTTTCAAACCAAGATATATTAGCGCTAGCACAGACGGGCAGTGGTAAAACTTATGCCTTTGGTTTACCAATTTTACAAAGGCTCAGCGCCAATAACAAAAAAATTCAAGCTTTGATTATCGTGCCAACGAGAGAGTTGGCATCACAGGTTAGCGAGTCGCTATTGCCGATTGCTTTGTCACTGGATCTTGATGTCGTGACTTTATGTGGCGGTGTCGCTCAAAATACACAACTCAATAAGATCGCCAATGGTACTCAGCTAGTTGTTGCAACTCCCGGACGCTTGCTCGATTTACTAAATCAAAAATTGATAGATCCCAGTTTTATTAAACATCTTGTCTTAGATGAAGTCGATCGATTGCTTGATATGGGATTCTGGTCAGACATTGAAAAAATAATGACGGTTTTACCGAGTAATCGTCAAAGCTTATTTTTCTCTGCCACGCTAAGCAATACCTTAGAGCAACTCGCCTTAGCCCAACTCAATAATCCACAACGGGTTCAAGCGCATAGCCTAAATACTGTTGTTGATACCATTGAAGAAAAATTGTATTTGCTCAATAAAGGCAGTAAAGCAAAAGCATTACTATGGTTGCTCGCTCAAAACGACTGGCCGCAAGTGCTTGTATTTATTAGCTCACGCGATAGTGTCGATTCTTTTGCAAAAAAACTTGCTAAGGCGGGGGTTAATGTTGCTGCGTTACATGGTGACAAAGATCATGTTGAACGCGGAAAAACCTTGGCTGCTTTCCACGCTAAAAAAATAAAAGTATTAATTGCGACCGACGTACTTGCCCGCGGCATTGATATTTCAAATCTGCCTGTAGTTATTAATTTAGATTTACCGGCTAGCGCACCAGTCTATATTCATCGAATTGGTCGCACGGCACGCGCAGGTAAAAACGGTTTAGCAATATCTTTGGTTTGTCACGGTGAAATGGTGGCATTAGATGCTATTCGAAAGCTTACCTCAAAAGAATTGCCACTAACTACACTCGAACAATTTCCAGTAACAGATCAACAGGTCAACAGTGAAAGTAAACGAGCGCCGCGCGATAAAAAGGCCAATCGTCGTACCGCTCAAAAACGTCGCAACAAAACTATTTAATTTAATTATTAGGAGATATTATTTTAAATATCTCCTGATATCATCAACGTTGTCAAAACAAACTCAGCTGTAAATTATACGGCCTCCAGTTACCAATAAATCCCCAATAGAATAATTCATTACTGTAATGAATTATTCGTAGGCTCTCTTGTTGTAAGTTTCGCTAGTCTATTTAACATAATAATAAGGTTCCTAAATATACATTTAGAATACTTATTGTTGACCTAAAAAGGGTATAATAAGCCTAAATCATTAGAGAGTAGTAAGTAGTGACAGTGCCACATCGGCTTAGCCGGATATTAAACCACCAGACAGTCGTTCCCTACAGTACATCAATCACCAGTAGCCTAATAAAAGTCGATCTAAACTGTCCGGTTTATACGTATATTAACGGTTTGCGTAAGCAGTCATCACAAGATACCGCACGTTCTGTTTTACAATCAATTGCCCGGCATTTAAATCAACAATCGCTTTACGATATTAATTGGGCCAATTTTGATTTACATACCATGAATCAATTAGTGTTAGTTTTGGAATCGGCAGGTTTAGCGCCAGACACTATTGTCTTGTATGGCGCAATAGTTAAAGGTGTGTTGAAAAAGGCATACCTGTTAGAACAAATAAGTCAGCTGCAATACGATCGAATATGTTCGGTCAATTTACCGTTAGCCGGTGGCAAGCGTAACCATGAAATTATAAGCTTCGATGACTTTGAAATTTTCCTCCAACAATTTAGCGGCCACTTTAATGCGCAGCGTCGTAACATGGCAATTTTTTCTTTATTGATTGGCTGTGGTTTACGACGATTTGAAGTGACTCGATTATTGATGACTAATTTAGATCTGATCAATAGTCGTTTACAATTTTCAGGTAAGGGCGGTAAGGTAAGACAAGTGGCGATGCACCCTAAAACATTGGCGCGTTTAAAAAATTGGTTGGCGGTACGTGGTAATAGCCCCGGTCCAGTGTTTATGCGAATTTATAAAAATGATGCAATTGACCGTTCGTTTGAACTAAGCCGTACTGAGAAAAAAAACGCTGACAAAAAGATCAATGACTCTTATTCACCAAAAGATGACTTATCAAAGTATTGCTTGTCCAATCACAGCATTTATAAATTATGTCAAAAGTTTGGTCTAATGGATCAATCTCGACACATTCCACCCCATTCAATTCGGAGAAGTTACGCCACCAGACTTTACAATAATCAGGTTGATTTAAAAATTATTGCGGGTCTGATGGGGCACTCTTCAATTAAAACTACCGAGCTTTATGTGCATGTTGCGCAAGATCAAATGGATGAGGCTATTACTAATCACTTATTTTAAAAGTGATTAGTATTTTGAAATGAATATAATTAACAATTAGTTGCAATGTCATCCAGGTAATTCATCACCAAATTACTGGCGTCTTCCATCAGGGTAATGTGTTTTAATGCCTGATGTTTATCGCCAGTTTTTAGTAACACTAATGCTTCAACACCATTGCGATGCACCTCTCTATGAGGCTGTTCTAGTTGGCGAAATGCAGCAAGACTATTGTAAGCCGCAGCCCCTTCATCTTGGTACCATTGTCCCAATCGACACATAGTATGATCGGCGAAATCGTCTACCGATTTATTACTAGCGCCAATGGCTACTGCGTAAATTTCGCCTTTCCAGACAACGTGATCTAACTTTACCGTTTGAATAAAAGTTCGTAATGACGCCTGATTAATCGAGGTTTTCATTGAAGTACAGCAGTTTATAATCGATGTGTAATCGTTATTGAGCGTCGTAACTCCCGTTGATAAATCTTGATTACTGTGTTGAATATCGCTAACAGAATCAACCGTTTCATCGGTTGATTTTATTATTTGTGTCACTAACTCGGCCACTTCACTTGCCGATTTATTGGTATTATTAGCGAGCGATCTCACTTCATCGGCAACCACGCTAAACCCTCTGCCAGCTTCACCGGCACGCGCTGCTTCAATGGCGGCATTTAATGCCAGCAAATTGGTTTGGTCAGAAATTCTTGATATGGTTGCTACAAAGGTATTAATGCTGTCAGCCATTTGTGACAAGCCAGAAATATTTGTTGTTAAAGCGCCCATTTTGAACGTTAGGCCTTCCATCTCACCAATAATGTGACTAAGTGAATTGCTTGAAACTTCAAGTAAACCATTAATCCTATCGCTTGATTTGCTTTCTAAATCAATAGCTTGATATGAAGAAAGGACAGTACTACGAACACCTTCAACTTGATTAATACATGTTATCGCTTGTTGCAGTAATTTTTTTTCAAACTCAACATCTAAGCTATCAACTGCCTGTTCAAGTTGCTGAGCAAGCGACTTGTTTTGTTGATCCAGTTCGTTGTTTTGTGATTTTAACTGTTCAATTTCTTGTTGTAACTTGTCATGTTCTAGCGCTAACTTTGTATACTTTGACTGCATAATGAACATTTTTTACTCTCTTTCTTTAATGAGATCGAATTCATCGGCATTTGCATTGCTGATGCGCTCTAATCTTTCTTGCTCTTGCTCAAACGCCGCTTTTATTTCTTCAAGTATCGTGTCTACGTTTACCACGCTGGTGTCTTCATCAAAATGGCCCGTTAACTTAGTATCAGGGGATAATTTGCCTTTTTGATACAGAAACCACATCTCCTGTGCGTATTTTGTCTGTTGTAGTTGTGGTGAAAATTGTGCGTAATAGGTGGTGATATTGTCGACATCACGGGTCAACATCGCCTTGGCGTTATTATTAGCAGAAGCGTCAACCGCTTGTGGCATGTCGATAATTACTGGGCCATAAGGGTCAAGTAAGACGTTAAATTCTGATAAATCACCGTGAATAATGCCTGCACATAACATGCGTGCAATATAGACCATCATGACTTCATGATCTTCAATCGCTTGTTCAGCAGACATCATCACGTCATTAAGTCGTGGGGCAACATCGCCGTTATCATCGGTAATAAGCTCCATTAACAATACGCCATCAAAACAGCCATAAGGTATCGGCACTCTAACGTCTGCATCTGCACATTTGTATAAGGCATCAACTTCGGCATTTTGCCAAGCTTGCTCTTGTTGGGCGCGGCCGTACTTTGAGCCTTTTTCCATAGCGCGACCGCGGCGGCTATTTCGGCTTTTACGGCCTTCTTGATATTGGGCAGCTTTTTTAAAGCTGCGTTGCATTGCTTCTTTGTAAACTTTGGCGCAGCGAATGGCTTCGCCACAGCGCACCATGTAAACAGTCGCTTCTTTACCACTCATTAATTGGCTAATCACTTCATCAACGAGGCCATCGTTAACCAGTGGTTGTATACGTTTTGGAATTTTCATAGCGCGTTTATACCTTAGTTATACGCAGGATGATATCTTAGTTTGCAATTATTTTTACTGCACTTTAGCTTTAAGATGAAGATAGTCGGTGACTGTTATTAATAATGTCACATTTAATGTAGGGTGTAATACCCTAATCGACTGTATTTAATATGTATTATACTTACTGCTACTATAATAACATAAGATAAATGATAGTATCAGTCCCTAAATTCACTGTCTGTTTATTTTAGGTAAAGCTCGTCAGTCGTTGGTATAACTTGGCGACAAAACTATCTTCGCATAGCCCATCTTTGCTCAACCCCTTGTGTCATTACTAGATGCTCAGTCGCAAATAGCGGTGGTTAAAAAACTGGGTTGCACTCTGAAGGTGTAATCTATTCTCTATAGTATTTGTTTGTGGCAATATTGATTGGTGTCGTTGGTGCGGTAATCCTCCCTTAAAATTATCTTTAATCGACCACGTCCGCTCAAACGGCAACTCTGTATCTTCAAATACAAAGGTCGTTATCGCACGTTCTGTTTAATATCGATTTTCGTTTAAACAACAGACCGATCTTGAGGCGAATTTCAGGTGTTTACTAATTTTGTAATCAAAACAGAACACGCTGTGACACCTTGAATATCAATTGTATTTTCACGTTTTAAGAACAATTCCCGCAACGTACTAGGTTGTAAGGCATTATGGTAAGTAATATTCAGCGTCCTAATTAGCTGATATTTTTAATAAAGCTAAGTATAATTCGATCTTACCATGCCAAGCGTGGATCAATGAATGAAAGATATACTAAGGTGAAGCTATCCATGACGCAATCAAAAAAAATCGCAATGATATGCCATAGTTTGGCTGTTTCGCCGATGCTGGTTGGCGGGTTAATTTACGCATTGCGTGACAGTTACTTGTCGTATCACGCGGATGCAACAACTTATGCATGGCACGACTTAGCGCCCGGGATCAGGGTATTATTTCAAGCGATGTTAAATGGTGCAGGCGGCTTAATGTTATTGCTAGCGCTCATATTAATCACCTTATTGGCGATCCCTTTTAAAAATAATGAGCGCTGGAGTTTGTTTGCCATTCCGCTGATTGGTATCAGTGCATTACTTATTACAGTGCGAGCCGCGATATTTGTTGAACTTAATACCCCTGCGGCACCGCCTTGGCCGTGGTTAATGCTTAATGTTGGCCTATTTATCAGTGGCTGGTTTTTCTCTTTACGAAATAAATAACATAGCTATTAACCCCATGTTCTTAAATACCGTTTTTATAACAACGGCTTTGTTACCACTCAAGGCCCATCATTATACAGCTTAAGCCACTGCCAATGCCTAAAAAAGCGACTTTGTCATTTTTGTTCAATGCGCCTTGCTCGGTCGCAATTGCGGCTGTGATCGGTAACGATACGGTGCCCATGTTGCCAAGTGTTGGAAAGGTAATGAAGTCTTGTTGTTCGCTCATTTTTAATTGTTCCAGCACGTGCCTGCGATTTACCGATCCAATTTGATGACTGATCAATTTATCCACATCAGTGGCTTGCCAGTTTGATTCAACTAAGAAATCTTGCCAAGTAACATTGCCCAGCGCCATGCCTTTTTTAAGCAACAGTGCAGCATCGGTTGTCATCACTTCTTTATAAAGTCCTGGCGCGACAGGCTCCATGCCCCAATGACATATTTCGAAATCTTGGGTCGAGGTTCGACTGGTCACTGTTAATAACTTATGGCCGCTAAGAGACTGATAACCTTGCTCTTTGCTAAATGAGCCGTCGGTCAGCAAAATAGCGGTTGCGCCAGAGCCCCCGGTTAATGTCGCTAAGGTATCGGCAAATACCGCCATCGTTGGGTTTGCTAACAAATGTTCAATACTGCTTTCAACAATGCTGTGGGCCGATTCACAAGAAACCACTAAACCCGCCTTTATATGGCCCAGTTCAATGCGATTAGCGATATCAATAATACCGTTAAGCGCCCCTAAACAAGCATTGCTAATATCATGAACCACCGTATGGCTATTGGCGCCAAGTTTGGCCGCAACACGGCAAGCAGTAGCAGGTTCATAAGCCTCACGGCAGACGCCGGTATATATAATTGCACCAATGTCTTTAATATCAAATTTGGTTTTATTGAGGCATTTTTTCGCCGCCGCAATGGCACCATCGGAATAGCGAAAGCCTTCATTCCACCAACGCCGCTCCACGATACCGGTAAAAGCCTTGAGTTGCCCCTTGGGAATACGCAGCGCTTTGTAGACAGGCTCAAGCCTGTTCTCGAGTTCTACGCTGGAAATAATGCGGGGGGCTAGTTGATAACTAATATCATCGATAAAAACGCGTGAATATTGCATGTTAAAGTGAAAATCCATAAAAAACATAAAGATGAAACAGGGATGATTTAAATAACATCCTCGTAAGGTCATTTTCTAGCTAGAGAAGCAAATATTAAGTCACCGTAAACCCTACAGAAAAAATGATTATACCTTAGTCTGCCTCCTGCCGACACTCGTTCGAGTACACATGAATATACTTAGCTTGAAGCGTCCTATCATGCTGGCGGTTTTTACTGGGAAATATGCCGCGTTATACCGTTAATTACATTTAAATTATGATCTTGTTACGCGATTAAAGGTTGGTGAATTAAAGCTTAAAACGAAACATATATTATGTAACCGTTTAAAAATACTCTCAAAGAATACAAAAAACGTTGTTATTTCTTAAAATCGTGGACGAAAACTAACCGAGCTTCAGAATAATAATATGCTATCTGTTTTTGAAAAAACACAATAGATATTAACCAATGTCGTTGGCTCGGTTCACCTAAACTGTTGCTATGCTCGTAATTAATTGAAAGGGTGTATATTTGATAAAGCAAACTTAAGCAGCATGTTCACCGAAGTAGCGTTCGGTGTCGAGTACGTTAGACGAAATTAGGTGATAATTTCGTCATGCCAGCCCCTAAATTCACTGACAGTTTATTTTCGGTAAAGCCCGCCAATCGTTGGTATAATTTGGCGACAAAAACTCTCTTCGCATTGCCCATTTGTGTTCAAATCCCTGCGCGGCATTTTTGATTGCGTCACGGCCATAACGGGCATTAATTTCGTCTAAGCACTGCATTAATTTAGGGTTATCATTGCTGGTCGCAAACAGATCATGCTGCCAATATTTCTCATCAATTAGTTCAAGACAACCAACTCCGACTTTATAAAAAGGCACACCAGCGATAAATAAAGTCGCGATAGCATCACTAATCGCCGCTAGGATCACGCCAGTATCATTGGTTGGCACCACAAAACGGTGGAGCTTTTTACGCACAATTGGCCGTTCGTCAAAGGGAGAGCTCGCGGCAAAAATCATTAAGGTAGCAACTAAACTTTGCTGCTGCCGCAATTTTTTTGCCGCAATAGCGCCATGTTGACACAATGCCTCACGTAATTGAGTCTGTTCAAAAACACGTTGACCGAAACTGCGGGTTGAATATATTTGTTGTTTCGGTTGCTTGACTTGATCCCAGCTGATACAGGTTTCACCATTGAGCTCTCGCACGGTTCGTTCAATATCAAGACTAAAGCTTTGCCGAACCAATTTGGGGGGCAGCCGGGCTAAATCGAGCGCGGTATAAACATTGGTGGCGTTAAGTTTCGCCGTTAGTTTACGACCGATCCCCCACACCTTATCAACAGTCATTGCTGCTAAGATCTGCCGGCGAATCTTTTCATTGTCAATCACTGCAACGCCAGCATATTGTTTTGATGATTTGGCGGCGTGATTAGCCGCCTTGGCTAACGTGGGGGTAGGGCCAAGGCCGACACAAACGGGTAAGCGGGTTTCTTGATATACGGTGCGGCGAATTTGACGACCGTACGATTTAAAGTTATTTATAACGCTTTGATAATTATTGAAATATAAAAAACATTCGTCAATGCTGTAAATGTATTGATCATCAGAAAATCGACTAATCACCTGCATCATATTAGCGGACAAGTCGGCGTACAGTTCATAGTTAGAACTGCGAACAACAATGCCAAGCTGCTGACATTGTTTTTTTACTTTAAAATAAGGCACAAACTTGGTAATGCCAAGCTCTTTGGCTAAGCGGTTAACCGCACAAATACAACCGTCGTTATTGGTTAATACAATAATAGGCTTGTTACGAATAAGTGGGTCAAACACCGTTTCACAACTGGTATAAAATGAGTTGGCATCAATCAGTGCATACATCACTAAACCTGCTGGCACGGTGGCACCGAATTGAGCGAATCACCACGCCCTCAATTAAAAAACTATCACCATCACCAATATTAATTGGCGGATAATGCTCAGAGGCCGACAATAAACGACGCTGGTTTTCGTCAAATAGTTTACAGCTAAAGTTACCATTATAGGTTGCAACGACCACGTCCATATGTCGTGGGGTGACTGCACGGTCAACAATTAATATGTCACCATGATAAATGCCCACTTGATTCATCGAGTCGCCATTGGCTAATCCTAAAAAGGTCGCCTGGGGATGGTCGATTAGCAGTTGATCAAGGCTCAATCCTAATTGGCTATACTCTGCCGCTGGCGATTCAAAACCGCTAATTCCCGCCTCTATCAGTATTGGAGTTACTATCAAAATAATTACCACTGTGTTTGTATACAGTCATATTAGTAGGTATTGATGCTAGATTTCAAGTTAAATTTTCAATCGTTAATATCAAGCAGGGCCACAATTCGGTAATTTCCTGCCTGAGTAGAAACTTTTTTAAACAACTGTTTATTGATTATCGAAATTGAGTTGCAGTGAGTGTTATTCCTAGTAATATACCCACAAACGATAATACGAGTACGAATTGATCTTATTCGTGCGGTAAGTAATGGAGTAAGTGTGCAATTTTTTATTTTTAGTAACAAGCTTTTAAAGCGACCTAAGCTGATTAGCTTATGGCTTATTTTATCTTGTTCAACTCAGGCGACGGAGTTGCAATGGGCGCCTAATGTTATTCATAACGAGCTATCAAACCAGTTCAGTTATCTCATTTATCCAAGTCCTAATCAGTCCGATCCGTTTAATTTACGCTTGGTGGTTAATGCCGGTTCGGTCGATGATGAAATGCGTGGTATGGCCCACATTGTTGAACATATGGTTTTTCGCGCAAATAGAGCTCACCCGACAGATGTTCATCACTTGCTTAATAATATAGGTTGGAAAGCAGGACTGCAGGTCAATGCATTAACCCGCCAGACAGAAACTCAGTATATGGTTCGGACTCGGCCCAATGACGCACTTAATGTTGCAGAGTCGGTCGCATTACTCAGTGATTTAGCGTTTGGCGCTAAGCTGTTGGATGCCGACTGGCAAATAGAACGTGGGGTGATTTTAGAAGAAATGCGCCGCGGTAAAGGTGTTGCTGAGCGTGTTAATACCGCAAAAAAGGTACTGGTCAGAAATGGTTCTCGTTACGTCGACCGCCCAACTATTGGATGGCAGCAAGATATTAAAGCCGTGACAATAGAGCAAATTCGCGACTTTTATCAACGCTTTTATGTCCCTGGCAATATGACGTTAATCGCCAGCGGTCATTTTGAACGCCAGCAATTGGTCGCTGCAATTGAACATCACTTTGGTGCCCAGCAACAACCGGTACCAAATCGAGACTATGTCAAGCTACCTTTAACGCCAGGTTTAGTGATTGGTCAGGTTCAAGACTCGCAAGGCTCAACCTCCGCTGTGACATTGGGTTTTCGTAATGAGCTGTTACCAAAAAGTAACATTGAAGGCGAATACCAACGATTACAAAATTATTTCTTGCGAAAACTCATTCGGCCGCAGGTTCAAGCGAGTCGCAAGTTATACCAAGACAATATTTCATCGGTGCATTTTAAGTTTAGCGAGCCAACGAAAGAGCGTTTAATTGCGGCTATTTCAGTAAAAACACCCGATCATCAACAAGGTCTTGCAGTGGTGCTGCGCGAAGTCGCAAGGTTAAAACGTAACGGGCTTAATCGCGCTGAGTTTGAAGCACTAAAACTCAAAGCTAAAGCAGCTGTTGCACGCAATCGAATTACTATCCCAAATCGTGACTTTAAGACATGGGAAGACAAGTTAACTGCGGCGGTAATGCAAGAGGGAGTAGTGCAAGATTACGCGGTAAAATCAGCGAGAACTTTAGACTGGATCGACAAAATGAGCTTAGCGTCATTAAATCTTCGATTGGTTGAACTGCTTAGCGCCTCAGATCAGTTTTTGTTTTATCAATTACCGGGCGGGGTAATACGCACGTTGCCAACGGCAACCGAGGTTGAGCAATTACGCCATCAGGTGAGCTTAGAACAGTTGATAGCATTAACACCAATTAAGCGAAAAAGTTTCAAGCCAGTCAAGCTTGCGCCAGTTAAGCTCGATTGGCCGGCTTACCGCTTACCTAATGCACGGGTGTTAAGCAAACACAGTCACCAAGTTGATGGTATTACACAGTGGAATTTGGCCAATGGCGATAAGGTTGTATGGTTAAATAGAGCAACGCCTAGCAATGATCTTTACCTCAAGGCGTTATCACAAGCAGGTTATTATAACGACGGATTAAGCCCATGGCTGGCCCAAACGGCCAAGCAAGTATGGCATCAGGCCGATCTTCCTTTTGCTGAAAATAGTCAACTAATGTTATGGCAACAGCAAAACGATGTCGATTGGCAGTGGGCTCAAACCACCACCACGCTTGATCTCGCCGCAAAAACGTCATCAGATAATCTATTGCCCTTAATGAAGTCGTATTTTGCGCAGCAAAGCCAATGGCAGCTGCAACCTAATGCGCTAACCGAATTAAAAACGGCATTGGTCAGTTCAGTTAAACAGCCGTCGGTAGCAGCAAGTGTGCAGCAGCGATTAATGGGTACTGTCTCTGGCTTAACTCCAAGCCAAGCCGATTTAGATAATTTAACCCTAGATAAGCTCGTCACCGCGATTAGGCAGTTACAAGCGCAGCCTATTACTTTGTTTATCGTCGGTGAGCTTAAACCGCAACAAATTGAACAACAAGTATTGCCTTATCTTGGCGCAATTACGCGTAAAGCCAGTTTGAATAGCTACCAAAGTAATTTACCCAGCGGGCGTCATATTGCCTCACAACCAATGCATCATGAATATAAGTCGACGGTAACAATTAAAGCTGAATCGGCAATGATCTGGCAACCAGAAGACAGTTTTTTGATCTCAAGCCTCAACCCGATGCTGCAAAAGGCACTTAAAAACAAACTGCGACATCAGTTAGGCGGAATTTATTCGCTCGCTTTTGAAGTACGTTTAGACAAAGACAATACATTGCGCAGCACCACCAGCTTTACCACCGCTCCTGCGCGAGTCGACGAAATGATCAATGCCTATGAGCAAGTGCTTTCTGAGTTCATTACCCAGTTGCCACACGAAAACTTTGCCCGCACTCAACAAGACATTAAATTCGCCGAGCAGCTCAGGTTGCAAGATCCTAATACTTGGCTACGCCGGTTAGCGCTGAGCTACCAGCGCTACGATGGCCCAGATTACTTACGTTCAATGCTAAGTCTTGAGCAACAGGTTAATCAGCAGCGGATGAGCAAATTAGTAACACAAATAATCCCATTTTCTAAACAAGCAATTTTTGTTGGCTTGCCACAAAAATCACAAGGTAAATAAAATATGTTTCGTAGTTTCTTTTTAGCTAGGCAGTGGCAGGTATGGTCGTGGCTCGGCAGTGTAATTATTTTGCTGGCGACTTGGTACAAGGTCCAGTTAGATTTGCAAGTTAATGAATGGTTTGGTGATTTCTATAATACGATTCAACAAGCACTGTCACAGTCTGGTACGGTCACGGTCGAGGACTTACTGGGCCACCTGTGGGTCTTTGGTAAAATATCGGCAGTTTTCATTGTCGTTGCGGTATTACTTGAATTTTTTGTTCGTCATTACGTATTTCGCTGGCGCACGGCGATGCATAGCTATTACATGCAACACTGGGACAAGGTGCGTCACATTGAAGGGGCATCGCAACGCGTGCAAGAAGACACCATGCGGTTTGCTCAAATTGTCGAGCGACTGGGCGTCTCTTTTTTACGCTCAATTATGACATTGCTCGCCTTTCAGCCATTGTTGTGGGAGCTAAGTAAGCAAGTGAAAGAGGTGCCATTTTTTGGTGAAGTTGAGCATGTGTTGATTTATGTTGCGATTATCTCGGCGATGTTCGGCACTGTATTGTTAGCGGCAATCGGGATCAAACTACCGGGACTTGAATTTAATAATCAAAGAGCCGAAGCATCGCTGCGTAAAGAGTTAGTCCTTGGAGAAGACGACTCTAGCCGGGCTAAACCGCAGTCGATGGCGGAACTGTTTGTTGATGTACGTACCAATTATTTAACGATGTATCGCCATTACTTGTATTTTGATTTATTTAAGATTTCGTATTTGCAGTTTTCTTCGATTATGCCGTACATCATGTTGGCGCCGACCATCGTGGCAGGCATTATAACCTTTGGCACCATGCAGCAAATTATTAGGGCTTTTGGTAAAGTAGAAGGCTCATTGCATTACTTAGTGTTTAGTTGGTCAACCATTGTTGAATTAATGTCAGTATATAAACGTTTAAAAGCGTTCGAACAACTGATAGAACAGCCACAACCGCTAGACGAAAATATTGTGGACCAGCCTAGCGCATTATAGGAGGTTAAATCAGCTAAGCCTATCGACAATGGTAGGCTTAGCTTGGTATTTATTTGACCGAATATTCAGTGTCAGCTTGACCGAGAAACTCTGACCACACAATGGCTTCTTGGTAAAATTGACTGAGCACTTTAAAACTAATCCGTAATTTATGTGCCTCGCGTTCGGTTAAATGCCAACTGCCAGACTCTAGTAACTTATTGGCACGTAATGCCATACTTATTGGTGTTTGCGAAATGTCTTGATCATCGAGCAATGTTTCAATAATTTCATCGGGCACCGGAACCCGCTCCAATACTTGCACCATCGGCAAGTCAATAATTGAATCAAGCAAAGAGAACATCCCGGTTAAAAACGCACTCTCGGCGAGTGCTGGCGCGACTTTTTTAATCACTAACTCGCAAAACTTAGCCCGAATCATGCTCATCTTGATTAATTCAGCAGGCTTGTCATTGGCTAATATCGCAGTAATAAACATCGACATTAATCGGCGAATTTGAGTCTCCCCTAAGTATGTTAGTGCTTGTTTTACGCTGGTAATATGCTGTTTTAATGGGAAACATCCGGAATTGATAAAGCACAACAACTTATACGTTAGACTCGAATCCATCTGTAAAATATCGCTAATCGCTTGGTAATCAAGCTGGCTGTTCAACGTTTCCTTGTATAATAAGAACATTAATCGTTCACTCGATTCAACGGCTTTGGACCGCTGCATCTCGGGCTGGCAAAAATAGTAGCCTTGAAATAGGTGAAAACCTAACTCCATCGCCTGGTGGTATTGCGCTCGTGTTTCTACTTTTTCAGCCAGTAATTTAATATTACTGTTGTTACGCAGTTGGATGACGAGTGGGGCAATGGTATCGAGTGGTGTAGCCAAAATATCAAATTTTATAATGGAAATTAGTTTAAAAAACCGCTGCCATTGCGGTTGATAAACAAAATCATCTAAGGCCAGTTTATACCCAGCACGGTAAAGTTCGACGCAGGCGGCATAAACAGAATTGGTCGGGTGCACTGTTTCGAGGATTTCAATCAGAATGTCTTCGGGTGGTAACAGCAATGGCAGTCGTTTGAGTAAAGACTCTTGCGAAAAATTAATCAACGCCCGTTTACCTGACGTAATAGGACGAATTCCTTTGGTAAAATGAGTACGGCCAATCAGTTTTGAGGTCGCTTCGTGAGGGTCGATATCACTCGGGAATAAATTTTCAGGGCCGTCCCGAAAAAACAACTCGTACGCCATGACTTGTTGACGCCGATTCAAAATAGCTTGTCGTGCAATATAAACAAACATAGACAACCTGTAACAGTGAATTGATTACATGAATAAGTTAACACAGCATACGAAAACAAATTTTCATTTCCACGGGCATAATCATATCGAACCTGAGTTCTTTGCTTATCCGGTACTCAGGTTATCTAATAATACTAGATTAATTAATATACCTTTACTAGCATTATAGTATTAAAAACATACGGGAATTGGGTTGGTTTTAACCAAAACGGCTGAGAGGTAAGACGGCTAGCGCCATCCGATGCATAATCAATGGTATGGCTAATCGGTACAAACTAGTATTAGGGCAGGGAAAGTACAGTGCTAAAAAAGGCCCTCTTAAAAAGAGAGCCTTAAGACCTTCTCAACTTAACGCTGTTGCGATGTTGAGGGGCTTATTGGTAATGGCTAAGCTACTTGCAAGGCCATTTCACGACTTGCTAAATACTCATCGTAAGAACCTTTGAAATGAATCACTTCTTGCTCTTTTATCTCGATAATACCGGTTGCTAATGACGACACGAATTCACGGTCATGGCTAACAAAGATCAAAGTACCATCGTAATCTTTAAGGGCGTTATTTAATGCTTCAATTGCTTCCATGTCCATGTGGTTGGTCGGCTCATCCATGATTAAGACATTGATATCTTGCATCATTAACTTGCCAAACAACAAGCGGTTCTTTTCACCACCCGAACAGCTTGCTACTTTTTTATTGGTATCGTCAGCGGTGAATAACAATCGGCCTAACAGACCTCGCACGATCAAATCATTGTGCTTAGGGGTACGCCATAATGACATCCAATCAAAAATTGTCATATCGTTATCAAAATCTTTGCTGCTATCTTGCGGGCAGTAACCAATACTGGCATTTTCAGACCACTTTACAACACCTTTATTAGCCGCTATTTCGTCGACTAAACAACGGATGAAGGTAGTTTTACCCACACCATTTTCGCCGATAATAGCCAATTTAGCACCGGCTTCTAAAATAAGGTTACCATCTTTGAATAAGCTATCACCGTCAAAACCATGGCTTAGCTCTTCCAAGACTAATGCTTGGCGATGCAAAGTTTTAGACGCTTTAAAGCTAAGTGATGGTGACATCCGGCTTGATGCTTTAACCTCATCAAGTTTGATTTTATCCATTTTCTTAGCGCGAGAACTCGCTTGTTTCGCTTTAGAAGCATTGGCACCGAAACGATTAACGAAAGCTTGCAGCTCGTCAATTTCTTCACTTTTCTTGGTGTTTTCTGCCAGTAACTGTTCTCTGATTAAGCTTGATGCTTCAAGGAAATACTCGTAGTTGCCCGGATAAACGCGTAGCTCGCCATAATCCATGTCGGCCATGTGAGTACAAACCGAGTTTAAAAAGTGACGGTCATGCGAAATAATTATCATGGTCGCTTTGCGTTGGTTCAACACTCCGGCTAGCCAGTTAATGGTGTGAATGTCCAAGTTATTGGTTGGTTCGTCAAGCAGCAAAATTTCTGGGTTAGCAAATAAAGCTTGTGCTAATAATACTCGCACTTTCCAGCCCGGAGCAACTTGCTTCATTAAACCAAAGTGATATTCTTCATCGATACCCGCTTCAATTAAAATGTCACCAGCGCGGCTTTCCGCGGTGTAACCGTCCATTTCGGCGAATTCGCTTTCTAACTCAGCAACTCGCATGCCGTCTTCTTCAGACATGTCAGCCATGGCATAAATGCGGTCACGTTCTTCTTTGATTTTCCACAGCGCAACATCACCCATAATGACGGTATCAACGACGCTAAATTCTTCAAACGCAAATTGGTCTTGACTCAAGGTACCAACCTTAAAACCAGGCGTAATCGAGACATTGCCAGAGGTTGGGGTGAGGGCACCGGTCAATATTTTCATAAACGTTGACTTACCACAGCCATTGGCGCCAATTAGACCATAACGGTTACCGTGGCCAAATTGAGCAGAGATGTTTTCAAATAATGGCTCAGCGCCAAATTGCATGGTGATGTTTGCGGTAGATATCAAAGAATTATTCCTAGTTGCCTGGCAATTTCAGCCAATGGCAGCAGTTAATGTGAACAACGAAAAAGCGGCACTATAAAGAGTTTGTGCTGTGGTGTCGAGCGATAACCATTATATTTGCGAGCTGAGTAATAAATAACCACATTAGGAGCGATAAAACCAAGAGATAACATCGAAACCAAGCTAAATTCGGACAAATTACACTGGGGAGCTAGGCTGGCCGAAAAACAGCAGGTCTGGTTTTAGTCACAAAATAATCAATCGGTATATTAGAAGAGAAATATAATCATTGTAGTGGTTGCTTCACCAATATCTTGCGGTTAATCTGGCCCCAATAAATAGTAGATTGAAATATAAAGATGAAAATGCAGTTTAAATTACCCGTCATTCTTGATGGCGGCATGGGGCGTGAGCTAGAACGGATGGGCGCGCCTTTTCAGCAACCGCAATGGTCGGCTCTAGCGTTAATACAAGCGCCACACTTTGTTAGCGAGGCCCACCGCAATTTTATAGCCGCTGGCGCTGAGATAATTACCACTAATACTTACGCGATAGTGCCTTTTCATTTAGGTGAGCAATGTTTTAACGCCCACGGCGCACAGTTAATTAAACGAGCAGCGCAATTAGCACGCCAATGCGCCGATGAAAGCTCGGTTAAAAGTTCTGGTAAAAGTACTGGCGTATTAGTGGCTGGCTGTATTCCTCCTGTATTAGGTTCATATCGTCCCGACTTGTTTGCGGTAAGCCAAGCTAAACCTTTAGTTGAAGTGATGATAAATAATCAAGCAACAGAGGTCGACTTTTGGTTAGCCGAAACCATATCGTCAATTGCAGAAGCGGCAATGATAAAAGCCTGCACGGCAGGCACTAACAAGCCGAGCTGGATTGCATTTACAGTGACAGATCAAGTTGAAATCGAACCCACGCTGCGCTCAGGCGAGTCTGTTTATAGTGCAGTAAGTGAAATCGCGGGCCAAAATGTGACCGCGATATTATTTAACTGCAGCCGTCCAGAAGTAATGACCGCGGCGCTGTTATCAGCAAAAAGAGCAATCGAAGCACAAGGGCTGGCAAACAACGTTCAATTAGGCGTCTATGCCAACAGCTTTGCGGTCATTGATGATGATCACCAAGCGAACAATGGGGTTTGTGCAATTAGAGCCGATAATACACCACAAAAATACCGTGAACTGGCAGCGACTTGGATTGATGCTGGGGCCTCAATTGTCGGGGGATGTTGCGGCATATCACCAGAGCACATTAAACAACTGGTCGCGCTAAAGTGACTTGCGGATGAACGTGTACCAGCCAGCAATTGAGCATCATATCGAACGGCTGGCTCAATTCCATTCACAAAGATTTATCAGCTAATATACTAATAATTATCTGTTTGGTTTGAGCGACTAAGCTTAAATCTTGCTCGACCAATAGTTTTGATATCAGCCCTTCATAAAGCAACTCGATATGAACTGCAGTGCTACTGCCATCAAGCTGTAGCATCGCTAAACGTTTGCTCGTTTCGGCTAATGATGCCTGCTTGTGCGCTGTGGCAATCACATGGAGTTGATGATGGTGATCAGGGTATTCTTTTGCGGTATTAATGAAGATACAACCATAGAAGCCACCTGATTTAATCAAGTTTTCTAACTCTGTAAAGCGGGCAAGTAATAGGTCATTTCTATTGGTAATCGTCTGCCACTCACTGGCCCAAACACTTTGAACATCTTTGCTAAACTTAACCAGTGATTCAATCGCCAAGGCTTCCTTACTGCCGAAGTTGTTATAAATAGTCTTCTTCGATACTCCGGTATGAGCGGCGATAGTGTCGACGCCAGCCGCCGCGATGCCGCGCTGAGCGGCTAACTCTAAAAAACCAGTGATTAGACTTTCTCGTTTGCTCATGTTTAAAATTCCAGTGCGGTGGCGTGATTGAATCATCATTTTACACAACTTGGTGTAAAAATACCTTGCAAATATTAATAAAAAAGTAATAACATGAATTACACCGACTTGTGTAATTCGTATTATTACATAATTGATAAAAAAATTAAGGAATAAAATCATGACATCTGATGTTATTGTCGATCAAAAAGACCTGCTCGTTTCGCTACTTACAACAAGCCATGGTTTGGATAATGAAAGCCTTATCTATTGTGCTTGGGCTGCAGCACTTAACTCACAAAGCGAATATGTGGTCGAGTTGGTGGCGCAAAGTGTAAGCGCGCCAAATGACCGGCAATTACGCGCGATTCAATTGGCTATCTCACGCATGGGTGTGACCAATCCATACTTCTTGTCGCGCCAGTTTGTCGATGTTCGAGCTGGGGGGAGTTTAACAGAGCTAAACTTCAGACCTTTGTCGCAACTTAATATCGACAACGAACTGGCATATCACTATGCGTGTGTCGTCGTGTCATTAATGAATGGTGGCCACATTTGCTTACGATCGCATATTGACAGCCTTAAAACTTCAAATCAAAGCGATCAACAAATTGATGCGGTTATGCGTCTTGGCGCTGTTTGCAGTTCATTAGCACGGCACCAGTTTGCTGCTAAATTTAACTTTTAAGCCGCTAATATCAGCACTGTAATTTTACCCGGGCATGACGAGAGTTAAGTGCATTATTGTCAGTTCAATTATGGTCAGATCAAAAGATCTGCATATACCAATGTGCAACAATCAATGATAAGTTATCAATATGAAGCACTCTGATAACTTTTATTTATGATAAATCCAGTTTTTTTACGCACTTTCATGAGTTTGGTAAAAACAAACCATTTCACCCAAACCGCGCAATTATTAAACATGACTCAACCTGGTGTCACACAGCACATCAAAAAACTTGAACATCAGGTTGGCAAAGCACTGCTTAATCGCTTTGGTAAAAAGTTTGAGTTAACCAGTGCTGGTGAGAGCTTATTGCAGTACGGATTGCAGTTATCACAAGCCGAATTGGCGCTAAAGCAAACAATAGCCGGTGACGAGCTTAACGCCGGAGATTGTAAACTGGCTTGTTCTGGTTCAATGGCGATGCAGTTATATCCTGAGTTACTTAAGTTGCAGCTCGAATTTAGTGAGCTTAGGATAAGCGTTGAGGCTGCGCCTAACGCCGCTATTATTGAAAGGGTTAAAACAAACCAAGCTGATATCGGCATTATTACGCAGTCAACTAATGATCCTAAATTGGTGCAAGAGCGACTAGGTGAAGACACTTTGTGTTTAGCACTGCCAGCGCAAGCCGACTGTACCTGGCAATCTTTAATGCAATTGGGTTTTATTAATCATCCTGACGGACACCATTACGCTATTGGGGTGTTAGAGTTGAATTTTAAGGACCAATTTGTCGGTATGGAGTCAATCCCTCAATCTGGTTACATCAATCAGCTGAGCCAAATTTTATTGCCCGTATCACTGGGCTTAGGTTTTACGGTTATTCCTAAATCATCACTCGACGCATTTGCAAATCTGGCGCTAATCGGCAATTTTAAATTAGCCACGCCCATTAATGAAACCGTGTATCTTATTAGCAAAAAACATCGAATATTACCTGCGCGCTATCAATTGATCAGAGCGCTGCTTAGCAAGCAATGGCGGTAAATTAATCAAACGTTAACTGCTATTTAGCTATCAGCATTTTGCCACAGTATCTTGTCGTTCAAAACAGCTATCACAAGAGCAGATTTTAGCGAATTAATGGTGAGGTCTTGTTGTGCGCAGTTGCCTTATTATTGATTAAACTAGCACAACTATTGACAGAGTATAACAATCCCTCTACCTTCAAGTAGAGGACTTATTCTACCTGAAGGTTAATATGTTAAAAGCACAGATATCCGCCAGTCTTGAACAGGCGTTCAGTAAACAGGGTTTCGCCCAACCCAACGTGGCGCAGTTAAAAACGGCCTGTAATGTTAGCTTGCGGACTCTTTATAAATATTACCCATCTAAAGCAGCAATGATTGCTGGTGCATTGGAATATCGACACCAAAGGTATCTAGACTTTTTACGCAATGACGCCCCAGTAAACGGCATTGATAGTGCTTACTACATTTTTAATAAACTTGAGCAATGGTTGCAAGAAAATGCTCCTCATGGCTGTCTGTCGATGAACGCTATTGCCGCCTTTCCCGGTGACCCGTTAATTCTTGGTGCTGTCACTGAACATAAAGAACAAGTTCGCCAGCTTTTAGGTTTATTAAGTCAAAGGGAAGATCTCGCCAGTGCTATTTTTGTATTGCATGAAGGCGTCTCCAGTGCATGGCCGCTGTTAGGTCACGTAGCGGTAACATCAGCCCAAAATACACTATTACAATTGTTAGAAAAGGAGCAATAATGACTGTTATGTTAAGCAATATTTCAACTGAACTGCCAAGTGTGATGATCGGCATTGAACTGATTGGCCATGGTGGCCCTGAAATGCTGCAATACCGTAACGACATCCCAGTACCAAAGCCTCATGCTGACGAAGTACTGATCAGGGTTACTGCCGCCGGTGTTAACAATACCGATATTAACACCAGAATAGCGTGGTACTCCAAAGGAGATAGTAGTGAAATAGATGCAGGTTGGGCAGGTAATGCATTAACACTACCCCGGATTCAAGGAGCAGATATTTGCGGCATGATAGTCGCCGTCGGTGACAATGTCGACAGTCACCGGATTGGTCAACGGGTATTAGTTGAGCCATGCCTCGGTGAAATTGATGGCAAATTATTAGCAAGCC